>NZ_LGRP01000002.1:0-233213 GCF_001636635.1 Paenibacillus sp. O199 | reverse complement strand
CCCGCCATAATAAATAGAATATCCGTTATTCTTTTCTTCATCATGCACTCCATCCAATCCATCAGAAAATCAACCTATCAACCAATTTCATAAGTTGTCATAACCACTCAATGATAGATTCTACCATGCCCGGCACAAAATTTGTATACATAATACAAATTGTTGCGCAAATTGTACAAAGGAATCTAAAAATACTGTTTTTCAGGCTCTACAAAGCAGGTTTGCTTCATCCACCCATGACAAATGTCATGGGTCATCATTGATATTCATCATTACAGTGTACTGACGTTTATGACTTACTGCACTGGACGCATTCTTATACAATGATAAAAACGCCTCACTTGGAGACATCTTCCCAGGAAGCGTTAGGTTAGAACTGATTACAGTTATTGACCATTGAAGGAGGACGTAAGTCTATGAGCAGAACCAAAGAAATGGCCCTTAAAAAAGAAGTGACCCCTTATGAGAAAAATAATCTTCGCCTGAGTATCCAACAATTAGTGAATTCCATACTACCACTATTATTATTATGGGCCGCAGCGTACTATAGCCTGTCCGTGTCCTACTGGCTGACATTTCCGATTGCCCTCGTAGCCTCGGGGTTTGTACTTAGAACGTTTATCATCTTCCACGACTGCTGTCATGGTTCATTCTTCAAAAGCAAACGTGCCAACGACATTCTCGGTACGATTACAGGTGTATTAACCCTGACGCCTTACCTGCAATGGAAAAATGAGCATTCCATTCATCACGCCACCAGCGGCAATCTGGATAAACGTGGAGTTGGCGATATCTGGGTGATGACGGTTGAGGAATATAAAGCCGCTTCCCCTTGGGGCCGTCTCTTCTACCGTATTTATCGTAATCCGTTTGTCATGTTCGGTATTGGACCCATTTATGTATTCCTGTTCGCCTACCGTTTTAACCGTAAAGGTGCAAGACGCAAAGAACGCATCAATACGCATCTATCAACAGTTTTGATCGTTATCCTGTACGCTTTTATGTGCTGGCTGGTCGGCTGGCAGGCTTTTGTTCTGGTGCAGGCACCCGTCTTTTTCTTCTCCGGCTTCTTCGGCATCTGGCTGTTCTACGTACAGCATCAATTTGAAGATACGTACTTTGAGAATGAAGATGAATGGAGTTATGTGAAGGCTGCTGTAGAAGGTAGTTCATATTACAAATTGCCTAAACTGCTGCAATGGATCAGTGGCAATATCGGGTTCCACCATGTGCATCACTTGAGCCCACGTGTACCTAACTATTACTTGGAAGAAGCACATAATGCAACACCACCTTTGCAGAATGCAACAACGATTACGCTACGTTCCAGTCTGGCTGCCCTGCGCTTCCGTCTATGGGACGAAGAATCCAAGCGTTTTATTAGCTTCGGCGAGATCAAAACGTTATCCCGCAAGCCTTACGTTCAACCGCCTATTCGAGTAAACAACCAAGCGGGTCTGACAGAGAAGCCTTAACTCTGTCGGATTCGTTTTCTTGTATTCAGGCTAAAGTCATGCTACAGTCAGGCTAAGTTTGAGTACAATGCAAGTCCGAGGAGGAGAATTTTCATTCAAAAGTGGATGCAGCTCTTTTATAAAAATACAGGTTTAAATCCATATGTATGGCTCGTCTTTTTCATCCTGCCCTTCTATTATATTTCACAATATTCCAAATTGTGGCCCATGGTTGCGGGAATCTTCATCATTCTGTTCTTCTTTGTTTGTTATCTGCTTGCCTTCATCACAAAGGGCTGGCAGGTGTATATGTGGATTGGGCTGCTGATCGCCATATCAATTACGATGACCATCGCTTATGATTATGCCTATTTCTCATTGTTTCTTGCTTTTTTTATTGGGAATATTAAAAATAAAGCCGGCTTTTTCACCCTCTATTCGGTGAACCTGGCAGCCAGTTTTCTAACCATTAATTATAGCTTCATCAAGCAGAGCACCCTACTGCTCAGTCAGTTTCCGTTTGTATTCATTAGTCTCATGGCATCCATCCTGCTTCCGATCAGTACGTATAACAAAAATAAGCGTGAACAGTTGGAAGGCCAGCTGGAGAATGCCAACAAACGGCTGGATGATCTGGTGAAAATGGAAGAGCGGCAACGTATCGCACGCGATCTGCACGATACACTTGGACAAAAGCTCTCTCTCATTGGTCTGAAAACCGATCTGGCGAAGCGTCTGCTTCGCATGAATCCTGATCAAGCCGAGATTGAACTGAACGATCTGAGACAGACGGCAAGTACGGCCCTGAAGGAAGTCCGGGAAATGGTAACGACCATGCGTGGCACACAGCTGGTGGATGAACTGTTCCGTGCCGAACAGATTTTGAAGGCCGCTTCCATTGAATTTGTACTGGAAGGCAATCCGAAGTTGCAGGATACGTCACAACTAAATGAAAATGTACTCGGCATGTGTCTGAAAGAAGCCGTTACGAATGTCGTAAAACACAGTCAGGCAACGGTATGCACCATCCGAATCGAGGAAACACTGTCCGATAATATAGTAACGGTTCAGGATAACGGAGTTGGAATCGAACGTACCCGCAAGCAAGAACGGCGCGGTACCGGAATCTTGGGAATGAAAGAACGACTTGAATTTGTGAACGGTTGTCTGGATATTCGTTCCGGAGCAAACATGGAAGGTACAGGCATTGTCATCCATGTTCCCAAGCTGGTCCGCAAACCGATAAAGGAGGTTGAACAATGATCAGGATCGTAATCGCCGAAGACCAGCGTATGATGCTGGGGGCCTTGTCTTCCCTACTCAATCTGGAAGAGGATATGGAAGTGGTAGGTCGTGCAAGCAATGGACAGGAAGCTCTTTCTCTCGTTAGGGAGCTTACACCAGACATCTGTCTGATGGACATTGAAATGCCCGTCAAAAGTGGCCTGGAGGCCGCTGAGGAACTGAAAGGTATGAGCTGTAAAGTCATTATTTTGACAACCTTTGCCCGGACCGGATATTTTGAACGTGCTTTGAAAGGCGGTGTACGCGGTTATCTGTTAAAGGATAGCCCGATCGAGGAACTGGCCGAATCAATCCGTCAGGTCATGAATGGGAGACGTATTTTTGCACCCGATCTGGTGGACGAGGCTTATGTACAGGAGAACCCGCTGACCGAACGTGAAAATGCCGTTCTCGGCCTGATGGCAGACGGTAAAAATACAAAGGAAATAGCCGGACATTTATTTATTACTACCGGTACGGTGCGAAATTACATCTCTATTATCCTCAACAAGTTAAATGCAAGTAACCGCATTGAAGCCATCACTCGTTCCAAAGAAAAAGGGTGGTTTAAATGAAAGTACCGCTTTAACCCAATGAAACATAAATAAGCAAGGTACACCTTCCCATCGGGTGCACCTTGCTTATACAAGGATAGGCTGGCCTGGAGTACTCACTCCGGTCCAGCCTATTTACTTTTGGAACCTATTTTAGTTCCCTACTATACTATTTTACAGAAACAACCATGCCCAAAGCTTCCAGTGGCACCTGCTCGGTCTGGAGCTGATGAATCTGCTTGCCATCTTGCCAGGAGATCGTTACATTAACGCTTTTACCACCGCTTGGGTACTGCACGTTCACGAATCCTTTATCCTTTGGTGCAGGCAGTGTATGGGATTCCAAGTATTCCACCATTCTCTTCGCAATCCCCGGATTATTCATGTTATCTTGGGAAACGGATCGAATTTGAAGCGTCCATCTACCTTCTGTCCATGTCAGATACTGACTGCCCGCCGCGCCTTCAGCCACACCCTTGATGTCATGTCCCAGATCCACAGTCATGTCCTTAGGAATGTCTTTCAAATCTGTCTCAGGGAAAATATCCGTACTGTTCGGGTCTTTATACGTCTTCACTTCATAGGATGCCAGAACAGGTACCTTGCTGCCAGAGGCCGTCAACGAAGCATCGTTAACCGCAACAGACTGGTCAGTGGAATAAAAGTTAATGTGGAACGCATCTGAAGTATTCGATGTGATCGCTGCAGTCAGATGTTTTCCTTTTTCCAAGGGAAATGAAGTAGGTAACGAAGCGTTCTTCATCTTCAGATGACTGCGAATGTCCTTAATGACATCGTTCGCACTTTTCTGGGTTTGATCGTTACTGCCCGTTTCCGAATTTGATGTCCCGCTTCCCGCAGAACCTTCCGTCCCCGTTGTTTCCGTTGTATCTGTTCCGCTATCTTTCGTTCCATTGGAGAAATCGGCTCCTCCACTGCCTGACTGAGCCTGTTCGCCAGCCGCGGGGGACGTGTTGTCCACTGATGATGGTTTGGTATCCTGACCACCACACCCCGCAAGAGCAAGCAGCACTGCTGTTGTCACAGGAATCGTCATCCATAATTTAGGTTTGCTCATGTTGTTGTCCTCCTTGAAGCCGTTATTGGAATCAGCTTACATTGTTGTCTCGCCTGAATTTTAACGTTTGTCATTCCAGAAATTCACGGGCTGCACTTTCTTGGTCAGCACTTCAAACTGGTAGCCTTCTGCTTTCAGTGTTTTTAACACTTGCGGAAGTACTTTCAATGTCGCTTCCTGGTCATGCATCAGGACCACAGGGGTGGTTCCGCTCTTTTGCACATTATGAATCTGCTTCATCACACTGTTGTAGACTTTCTGGTGATCCTTCTTGTATTTCCAATCTTCGGAGTCAACATTCCAATCCCACAGATGGAATCCACCCTGACCCAGTAGAACATTGCGATATGCCGGTTTGAGATACGGTTTGCTGCCGTATGGAGTACGAACGAGACTGGTTTTGACACCTGCCACTTTATTCAAGCTTTCATTGGCCTGCTGCATTTCTTTCAAGCCGCTGTATGCGGATTTATAAAATTTACCGGGAACATGCGTTACGCCGTGTAAGCCCAGTCCATGTCCATCTGCAACAATACGCTTGGTGGCCTTCTGAAACTTCTCCATCTGAGGTCCAAGCATGAAGAATGTCGCCTTGGCATTGTACTGATCCAGAATATCCAGTAATTGTCCCGTGTGGGCGGTCGGCCCATCATCGAAAGTTAGATATATGATCTTGGAGCTCGCTTTATTTCCAGCATTCTTGGATGCGGATGATGTAGCTGAAGCCGACTGCGGCAATAGCAATGGAATGATCAATAGAATAGCAAGTGCGGTGATGAATGTTTTACGAATATGTAGCATAATAAAAGTCTCCCTTATGTCTTGTATTTCCCCGGGTGTCTATATTTCTCTCAGTGCAGCCCTTGGCGATAATCCTAATACTATCAAAAAGAGTGCGTCCCATTCTCGCTTCAAATGCTACGTTCGAGTTACACTTTTGTCAGATTACCCAAAAAAATAAAACGAATTTGATAGATTTGCTCGAAAAAGAACATCCGTCGGGATAGATCAATGTTGACATATATTCTATTAACCCAAATTGTGGTTTCTGATAGATTCATTTCTGGAATTTATATGAAGAGAACAAAGAAGCTTAAAATGGTACAACAAAAAAGCCTGCCCGAGAGCAGACTTTTCATATGTAGATCGATTTACTTGTCGTTCGGATCAATCCTGTTGCTTTGCTTAGTCCCCTCTTACTCCGCAGGAGCTGTGAATGAACGTTTACCAAATTCGGCGTCCAGCATGTAGAAAGCATTGCTATCTTTTTCGATACGGCGCAACTTCTGGATGATATTATCAAACAGAGCTTCCTCTTCGACTTGCTCATCGATGAACCACTTCAAGAAATACATCGTGGCATGTTCACGCTCATTCAGGGCAATGTCAGCCAGATTGTAGAATTTCTTCGTGTTTTGCTGCTCGTGTGCATATCCGTGTTCAAACACATCCAGCATTGAAGAATATTCATTCTTCGGCTCTGGCAATGCAGCAAGAGTAGCGCGTTGTCCGCGGTCATTCAGGAATTTGTATATTTTCATGGCGTGGAACCGCTCTTCCTCTGCTTGTACGATGAAGAAGTTGGCAAATCCGTCCAAGCTTTCGCTGGAACAGTATGCGGCCATCGCCTGATATACGTGAGCCGAATAAAATTCGAAGTTCATCTGTTCGTTCAAAGCTTCTGTCAACTCTTTACTCATTAGGGATACACCTCAATCTTTCTCTAGGGATAGTTTTATTTTATCATAACGTCCGCACGACCGATATCGAAATTTCTACAAAATTCGCCAATGACTGATTGCCTCTCTTCCTATATAATTACATAGTTCTCGCTCTAAAATCATTTCTTTCTGGAAGGCAGGCCATTTTATTTCATGAACACATCTTCTTCGCAGCTCAAAAAAACGATAGGTATGCCGCAAGCTGTTGCGCTTTATATAAGTGCAGTTCTCGGTTCAGGTGTCCTGATTGTACCCGGACTTGCTGCCGAACTGGCAGGACCAGCTTCACTTCTCGCCTGGGGAGGCATGGTGCTGCTGATTCTCCCACTCGCCCTATCCATGGGATTACTCTCAGCCCGATACCCGGACGCAGGCGGTGTATCCCATTTCGTCACCCTCGCTTTCGGACAACGGGCAGGAGCCGTGGTTGGCTGGTTCTTTCTAATGTCCGTTCCCATCGGTGCTCCCGTGGCTGCCCTTACAGGTGCAGGCTACATGACGGCTGCGCTGGGACTCGGG
This sequence comes from Paenibacillus sp. O199, assembly GCF_001636635.1. Classification (NCBI taxonomy): domain Bacteria; kingdom Bacillati; phylum Bacillota; class Bacilli; order Caryophanales; family Paenibacillaceae; genus Paenibacillus; species Paenibacillus sp. O199. The sequence continues at coordinate 226,603 of NZ_LGRP01000002.1, read as the reverse complement.
GAAGGATATAGAACAGCGATTGCCGCCCTCATGCTGGCGGCTGGACTGATCATTAACATCGTGGGCATGCAGGTTGCCGGAAAGGTACAGATTGGCGTTGTGCTAGCGATTATTATCGTGCTAGTCATGGCATTTGTATTTGCTATTCCGAATATGCAATCCATACATTTCACACCATTTATGCCAAGTGGTTGGGTCAGCGTGGGTCAGGCTGGGGCCATTCTGTTCTGGTGTTTTATCGGTTGGGAAGCTGTATCTCACCTGTCTGAAGAATTTACTGATCCACGCAAGGCAGCTATCAAAGGCGTAACCATTGCTGCCATCATTGTAGGTGTGCTCTATTTCCTGACTGCACTGGCGACAGTCGGAACCCAAAGCTATCTTCATGGCGGAGCTGATGTCTCTCTCGTATGGATCATTAGTCAGGCTCTCGGTTCCTGGGGTGGATTACTTGCTGGGCTAACTGGCATATTCATTTGCACCGCTACGGTCATTGCGTATGCTGGTGCCGCATCCCGTGTCGCCTATGCACTGGCAAGACAAGGATCCGCCCCGCAATGGATGTCCCGCTTATCCAGTCGGTACCATACACCAATTGCTGCAATCGGCTTCCTGGCCATCTGCTTCACTCTCGTGTTAGGCATATACGGATCAGGTCTGGTGTCACTCACCACACTTATTCAGTTGCCTAATGCAACGTTCATTCTCACCTATCTTGGTGGATGCGCAGCCGGAATACGCTTACTCAAGGGAAGTCGTACTGGGGTAACCATCAGTTGGATTTCCTTTGTGGCGACAGCCATTGTGTTCCCTTTTGCCGGGTGGGCCGTTCTCTACCCTGTGGTGATCGTCGTTCTGTACGGACTTCTCAGCCGCAAACGACAACACAAAATATAAACAAAAAAAGCTCTGCCGCGATGGCAGAGCTTCCTTTATTCATCTGGAATAATAATTATACCAGGAATGCTTTGGAGATGATAACCAACAGGATAAACAAAACCAGAATGGCACCTACAGAAGTAAAACCTCCGTATCCGTAGCCTCCTCTTGCTTCTCCACCTAATACTTCGCTCATTGACCGTACCTCCTCTGCAACAGGTATGGGTTATCTTATGCAGGGAGAATGGATTTGACAGGGCGGATGCCCTGATTCAGATCCTGTTTATCATCTTTTTCAAAACCGTGGAGAATCAATGCGCATAATATCCAGGAACGGCACTTTGGCCGTAAATTCTTCCTCTGTATACTCCACATGCACTAGCCGGGTACGTGAGTCCAACTTCACAATCACCCCATGAACCTGATCTTCCTTGCCCCATACGGTCAGCAACACTTCCGAACGTTCTTGATACGCCTCAACCAGTTGGTTCCCCAGCTCTTCCAGTTCAAACTCATCCCGGGTAGGTCTTTTTGCAACTTTTGCTTTTGCCAATGTAGCGGCCTCCTCTATAGCTAATCCGACACCCGAATCCACGGGTTATTTGCCGAGGTCATATTTAATTAGTATACCATTCATTCACCTTCGTGTAATGTCATGACTCCATAAAGAAGCAAAAAATCCCTTACATTTACAGGAAAAAGCTAGTATCCCCCTTCATTCATCGCCATCTTCAACAATAATGGTGTATACATTCGAAATGGACTGTCCTGAATGCCTCTGACCGTTCCACTCGTAGGTATACATTGCAGTTACGGTACCCTGCTGGATTCCCAGTTGCTCAGCGGAGGATATTTGTGCAATGTAAGTGACCCATTTCTCCGCTCCAGGTTCCATCTCACCCAAATGTAAAAATCTTGGTGATGAATACTCTGAAATGATCGCTCGATCCCGTACTTCTTCTTCCCCAATCCATTTGGCACCTGGAGGGAGCACATCAGCCAACTGCACCCGCGCGGGCCAGGCCCCTGTGTTGGTCACATGTACATGAAAGGTTACATTTCCTCCCCTTTCGATCAAGTCTGGCTTCACTTCCACATGAACCGAGATGATAGGAAACTTCAACTGAATGACAGCCGTATTGGAGGAAATTATTCGTTGCACAGAACGCGAATCTGGCAAGCGAAATGTATAGATCAGGCGAGCCTGATTCATCAGTTCGAAGACTGCAGGTACACCCCGCTCCTGCTCTGTGAGATGCACTTCAAATTGGATATTAACCACGGAACGTGCAGTCAACGTTCCCAGATTGATGCCTTTGACTGGATTTGTTCCAAGCCGTTTCACACCGTTCCACCCCAGGCTCCCCTCAACATAGCGCATACCTGGCGGAAGAAAATCCGTCACGATAGCATCTACTGCAAAAGAACCTTCATTGTGTACCGTTATTTGGTATTGAACGGTATCCCCAGGAGTAGCGATGGCTGGATTCACACTTTTCGCAATCGAAATCCGAGGTTGAATGATTTGTAAAGTTGCTACGTTCGAGTATACATTCTCCAATGTGTCACCTGAAACGTACTCTAGTACTGCCTGAATTGTTAAATTCTCAGCTATGCTTCCTCCCGTGACCTGTACTCGAAATTGAATTGGAACAGATTCTTCGGGTAGTACCTCGCCTATCATAATCCCGGAGTCAGGCGTCGTCTCGGGAACAAAAATCTCATTCACAATGACACTTCCCGGAAGAAATTCAATCCCTTTGGGTAATGGGATCGTTACCCTGGCATCGTTTCCTATTATAAAACCCGGGTTACTCACCAAAAGGTTGTAAGTGACGATATCTCCGACAAAGGTTTGCACACGATCTGCATTCAAAACCAACGACAGACTTGACGAGACCAGATTTACTTCTACCACGTTGGATTGCTCTTCTCCCTCAACCATTCGTCCTTCCGGCGTCACAAATGTATAACGTATCTTCGCTTGATTCACCAGTTTCAAGTCCTGAGGAAGACCGACGATGATCACCTGAAAATGAATACGCAACGTCGCTCCAGGTACGATTTCCTGCGCAGGAATCCCTCTCTCCGGTGATACTCCTGGCAGCGGAGTTCCATCCAGGAGTACACTATTGGGGAGAAGTGAAGTTTCCGACGAGAGCGAATCCAATACATGGACCATGGCAGCACAATTACCCGAATTCAAAATTTCAATCAGATAGGTCAGTGTCTGCCCCAGAGCAGCCTCAGCAACGTTGCAAAACTTGTAAACCTCCAGCCTGGGGCCGATCCATGGTGTAACTACCGTATTTGAATAGGCCACCTGTTCCAGTTCAGTCGTACCCGAGCTGAATCGAACCAGTGACTGATTCTGTAGCGTGTGGGACAACGGACCGGAAGATTGGCTCATATCACTACAACCTCCACTCTGAATGTAACGGTAACTGAAGCACCGGCGGCAATTGAACCGAGTGTTATCCCTGTATTCGGATTCCCCGTAGGCCTTGCCACGCCATCCACCGTAACACTTCCCGCTACAAATACGGTGCCTGTTGGTACAGGGTCTACCATAACCACGCTATTGACTACCTCGATGCCACTATTGGTTACCACAACTGTATAGGTGATCACATCGCCGACAACAGCATCAACTGCACTTGTGCTTTTGATCACAACGACATTTGGTGCAGATACAGGAATCACCAGAACGTTGGAGGATACTGTACCCGTCAACTGACGTCCATCCGGCGGATTAAATGTATAATTGGCTACCGCCTGATTGACCAGCTGCTGATTCTGCGGCAATGAATCCACGGTAACTTCCAGAGTGACCGTTACATTAACGGACCCTCCTGGAGGTATCGTCCCAACAACAATCCCTGATTCCGGATTTGCACCTGGCTGTGGAACACCATCAATCAGGACGCTGTTGGGAAGCAGTACTGCTCCATTCGGAATGTTATCCGTAAGTGTCAAATTGGCTGCTAAATTCCCACTGTTGGAAATGGTAAAAGAATAGGTAATGATGTCTCCGATGGTGGCATTGGACGTACTCGCTGTTTTGGTTACAGCAATAATCGGCTGATAAATTGGTGTTACCACGGTATTTGAATAGGCCGCTCCCGAGAATACACCCGATGTGAAACTTACCGATGACTGACTACTCACTTGCGGTGGTGCAGGCAGCGTGTTGACCCGAACCGCATACGAAACGGATACAGATGCTCCAGGTGCCAAAGAACCAAGCGCTATCCCCAGTGTCGGGTTAGCCGTGAGACGTGGAACGCCGTCAACCAGGACACTGCCTGTGACAAAAGTAACAGCCGAACTGATTGGATCGGTTAACACGACATTGTTGACAGGATCAATCCCATTATTGGTTACGACCATCTCATATACAATCGTATCACCCACTACAGCATCAATTACTGGTGTCGTCTTGACGACACTGACATTCGGAGCAGACACCTGAATATTGAGAGAATTGGACGAAAGGCTTCCTCCCAGTGTTCTTCCATCCGGCAGCGTGTAGGAATAGGTTGCTGAGGCCTGATTGGTTATGGCCTGGCTTAAAGGTAGGGTGATGATCACGACCGAGAACATGATTACAGTTGTTGTGGAGACTACACCCAGTGGTATCCCTGAAGCCGGATCGGCTCCTGGTGCTGAAGCTCCATTAATAATGACGCTATTTGGCACAAGTTCTGTTCCTGCCGGAATGGTATCCGTTAACGTGACAGATGCCCCAAAGTTCCCTGCATTGGTAATCGCGATGCTGTAAACGACCGTATCCCCTACCGTTGCTATAGCCTGGTCTCCCGTTTTGACTGCCGACAGAATCGGTTGGTATACCGGGGTAGTGACCGTATTAGAAAATGTGGTAGCTGAAAAAACACCTGATGTAAAGCTCACTGTAGACTGATTGTTTAATACTGCACTGGATGGGAGTGCTGTAACCTGCACACTAAACACAACGGTCACGGTAACTCCAGGCGCGATGGAACCAAGCGTTATTCCGGTTGAAGGATTGACACCCGGTCGAGGAACTCCATCAATAAACACGCTGTTTGCTGTAAGAACAGTACTTGCCGGCAATGCATCCGTAAAGACCACATTGCTGACAGTCGCTATTCCGTTATTAGTTACTGCAATGCTGTACGTCACGACATCACCAACAGATACAGACGTAGATGTCGTAGATTTCACCACATCGACATCGGGAGCCGACACTGAAATGGTAAGTATATTAGACAAAACAGAACCCGTGATGTTGCGTCCGTCAGGCAGCGTAAAGGAAAGAGCAACCGAAGCCTGATTCACCAGCTGTTGCGGGGTCGGCAAAGTATCAATAACTACGGAAAAGGTAACCGTTGTTGTTGCCCCAGCAGCAACAGTGCCTGCCGGAATGCCTGTTGCAGGATTGGCTGCAGGTAATGGCTGACCATTTACAATCACACTGTTCGGAACAAGTATGGTTCCTGTAGGAATATTGTCCGTTAGGTTAATCTGGGCACCATAGTTACCCTGATTGTTGACGGTAATCGTGTAACTGACGGTATCCCCAACGGTAGCATTTCGTGTACTCGCCGTTTTTTGTGCTGATAGAATGGGCTGAAATACCGGTGTAACCACAGTATTGGAGAACGTTGTGCTTGAGAATGTCCCCGAGGTAAAACTCACTGTGGATCGATTGCTTAATTGTCCACTTGGTGGGATCGCATTGACATTGATACTGAAAGTCACAGTTGCAGACGTTCCGGGAGCGAGCGTACCTAGTGATATCCCCCCTGCCGGATTGGAAGCGGTCTGCACTACCCCATTTATAGTGACACTTCCTGCAACAAAAGAGGCCCCCGTAGGAATTGGATCCGAAAACTGAATATTATTTACCGGTGCTATTCCGCTGTTCGTTACCAAAATGGAGTAAGTAACAGTATCCCCTACGGCAGCCGCAGTAGAAACTGTACTTTTAACTACGGCAACGTTTGGCGACGAGACTGGAAACGTCAGTGTATTTGAGGTGGCTGTCCCTGTTAACGTTCGCCCGTCAGGAGGTGTGAAAGTAAAAGATGACGTCGCAAAATTGCTAAGTTGCTGCGGAGATGGAAGTGAATCCACAACAACGGCAAATGTAACAACAGCTGTCGCTCCCGCTGCCACAATGCCTACAGGAATACCCGTTCCTGGTGTTGCTCCAGGCTGTGGTACACCAGATACCACGAGACTATTGGGTACAAAAGTTGTGACAGTAGGAATCGTATCTGTCACTGTAACGTTTGCCTCCAGATTGCCTGTGTTACTGACAGTTACTGTATATATAACCGTGTCGCCTACGGTCGCATTAACTGTATTTGCTGTTTTGATGAGTGAAATTTGCGGTTGTATGACCGGAGTCTGTGTTGTATTGGATGATGATGACCCCGAAAATGAACCGGATGTGAAGCTGACCGTCGACTGATTGTTAATCTGTGAAGGGATCGGCATAGTAATCGTCACCTCAAAAGTTACGGTAACCTCGGCTCCTGGAGCCAACGTACCGATTGGAATGCCGGCGGTCGGATTGGAGAGCGGGAATGAAGTCCCGTTCACAATGACGCTTCCGGGTACAAATGGGGTATTCGGAGGAAGAGGGTTGACATATACCACATTGTTAACGGCTACTGTTCCGTTGTTACGAATAACAGATGTGTATCGAATGATATCCCCGACAACGCCATACTCTACATTGTCACTGTTTACTATCGTTACATTGGGCAAGGATACGGAAATGTTAATGGTGTTCGATAACGAAGAACCGGCAACCGTTCTCCCACTTGGAAGAGTGTAGGCAAATGATGCAACTGCTTGGTTAGTCAACTGCCTTGAATCAGGCAAACTTGTGACCATGGCAACAAAAGTGACCGTTACGTTCGAGCCTGCAGCGATCGGCCCCAAATTAATTCCTGTTACCGGGCTAACACCTGGTGTTGGTACGCCATTAATAATGACACTATTCGTACTGAATACAGCTCCCGCAGGAATCGGATCCGTCAAGGTAACCGTTGCGGCAATATTGCCTGAATTGTTGACCTGAATGGAGTAATTAAAGGAATCCCCTACTGTCAAATTCGAGGTGCTAGCTGTTTTAGCTACTTGGATGACTGGTTGATATATGGGTGTATTCACCGTAACAGACGAAGAAACGCCATTAAAACTGCCTGACGTAAATGCTGCACTTGCCCGGTTGCTGACTGAACCTGTGGACGGAACGGATGTCACTCTTGTTTGATAGGTCACCGTAACGCTGCTTGAACTGTTCAATGCACCGACAGCAATGCCCGAAAGCGGACTTGCATTCCTTGCAGCAGCTCCATTAATAGTGACACTGCCGGAGACGAATTCCGAACCGGTTGGCGTATCCGAGATCACCAGATTTTGTACCGCACTGCTCCCAGCATTTGTTGCAACAACCGTATAGGTAAGTACATCCCCTACGGTAGCGTCCGGCGTACTTACTGTTTTGCTAATCAATATATTGGGGCTTGATGCAGGTATACGAACGACATTGGACAAACTGCTTCCTGAAAGATTTCGTCCACTCGGAAGCTGGTACGTGTAACTAGCGGCCCCCTGATTCTCTAGTGTTGGCGGTGATGGGAGTGTAGTGAGTGAAGTTCGGAACACAATCGTTGATGTTGCTCCTGGCAGCAGACCCCCCAACGTTATTCCGGTTAATGGATTGGTCCCAGGACGCGCAGTACCATTCACGGTTACCGAATCCGGGTTAAATGTCAGGCCTGATGGTATCGTATCGGTTACATTTACTTGAGTCGCTATGGTTCCGTTGTTCGTTACCACAAGTGTGTATGAAATCTGATCCCCTAGTGTCGCATTGGTTTCGCTCGCCAACTTGTTAATGCCGATTGCCGCCTGGTATACAGGGGTTGTAATGGAATTGGAGTTGGAAATCCCCGTGAACGAACCCGAGCTATAAGACACTACGGCACGGTTAACTAACGAACTTGAAGCAGGCAGGGACTGCACATTAACCTGAAACGTCACCGACGCGGAACTTCCTGCTGCCAACGTTCCTAGCGAAATTCCACTGCTCGGATTGGCTGATGGTACGACAGTTCCTCTGACGATCACACTGCCCGCTACAAATGTGGTTCCAACAGGGATAGCATCCGTGAGCACCACATTGTTAATCACTTGGATACCACTGTTGGTAGTAACGATGGTGTACGTAAACGTCTCCCCAACTGCAACATCCGTGACCGATGCCGATTTTACCGTGGTTACATTGGGCAATGTGACGGGAATCGTCAAGGTGTTCGAAGCTACTGTGCCGTTAATAGTCCGACCATCAGGAGAGTTAAAGGAATAGGTGGCCGTGGCTTGATCCACAAGGGTTGGAGGCGTAGGCAAGCTTGTTACGAGTACCTGGAAGGTTACGGTATTTGTACTTCCTGCCGCGAGGCTCCCCAGATTAACGCCAGTCGCGGGATTAGCACCAGCAATCACATTTCCATTTAGTCGGAAGCTGCCCGCTACGTACGAGCTGCCGCTCGGGATGTTATCCGTTAATGTAACGTTGGCAGAAACATTCCCCCCATTGTTCACCTGAAGCGTATACGTGACCTGGTCACCTACTGTGGCGTTGGTTGTGCTCGCCGACTTCACAATGGACAGGTTTGGTGAATAGACAGGAAGTGTAGAGTTATTGGACGGAATGACTCCCGTAATCACTGAGCCCCCTGCCACACTTTGGAACGTAAAGGCGGCATTCGCTGAATTCACCAATTGCAGTATGCTTGCATCCTGGCCAATGAGCGCACGATAGGTTACAACGATACTGTTGGATAGATTTAATGAACCAAGTGGAATGCCGGCGGTCACATCGAGTGTTGGGCGGGACACACCAGCGACCGTTACACTCCCTGGAATGAAGGTGAGCCCTACAGGCAATGAATCGGATAGAACAACGCTGGCCGCACTGGCTGTACCTGCATTGCTGACAGTAACGGTATAAAGAATGCTATCCCCCGCTACCGCACCAGAGGCAACGGATGCTTTGGCCACTGTAATTTTGGGTGCATTGATATCAACCTGAATCGCATTGGCATTGACAATGTATGCATCCCCGGAGGTCGTTAACGTCAACACCGCAGAAGACTGGTTATTGATTAGTCTCGATGACACATCCACATTAGTAATATCCCAGCCTTGACGTCCGCCGATAATATTGGTGCCCGGAGCCCCGTTCGTCTGGTTCCGCGTTCCGAAAGTCCCTGTTGTATTAAGGGTTCCTGTATCGCCGTTGATTTGAGAAGCAAAAAAGTTTGCAGCCAGATTGTTTGGTCCGGACAAGGCAACCGAAGTTGCCGAGGTTGGCCCGAATAATGCCTGATCCCCGGTCCGGTTCGCGTCCCCTTCCTGTGCACTGAACAGGGCTCTGCCTCCCAATGCACCCGAAAGCGGAGTAGCAAATCCAGTCAGTGTGGTAACAACTGGCGCCGATGTAGACTGGACGAGTACTCCACCTGCACGTAAGGACATGTTGCGAAAGGGCAGGCTGGGGTTCTGATAAATGACTCCAAGTGTCCAGCCTGCATGATTGGCTGTAGCATCATTAGTGATGACAATCGTTCCTACAACTGCTCCGGTGGTATATGTACCCGCTCCCCCATTTTGTACAAGCGAAGTAACATTGGCTGAACGCACATAGCCGGCAGCGCCGTTCCCCAGATCAAATTGATTATAAGTAGCTGGATCAGGAGTAACACTGGATGTACCTGCTGGTGTAGTAAACGTAACCGGATTATTGATTGCAGCACTCAGATTGACTGTCCCATTGATGTAACTTCCACCCCAGATCAATTCTGCATACAAGACAGTGCTGCCAGCAGGAAGAACGAGTATTGCCGCTGAACTGTTGCTCTGATACAGGCTCGTGGTTCCTAGCGGATAGGTTCCGTACTGGACGGAAGCGTTGGTTGTCGTAAAAGCTCCAATACTGTCCTGTGTTCCGGGTACTCCGGCTGTGTCCGAACGACTCAGTCCAAGCGTGTTACCTGTAAATGTAATTGCTCCCGTAGCATTAACGGTTGAACGAACGACAAGAGGAATTGATCTCACCTCCCCTTCATCTTAATTGGAATCATATGAATTGGAGCCTTCTTACACAGTCTATGAGCCTATTTCAGATTTTTGTTTGTCCTCTATAAGAACTTTATGCGCTTTTATGTAAGCTTTGTTTTCATATTAAAATTAAATGATTTGCGTTTCGTGCAATGTGTTTTATAATTAAAACATACGAGAGCAATGCCTGTCGTATTATTATGATGCAGTCAGCGGTGATATATTGAAGAGTCCCAACTTACATAGCAACCATATCCCAACCGAGTACGAATTCAAGCATTCCAAATGGATCAAAAAAATGCTTCGTGCTTACTGGGTCGTCGTATTAACGCATGTTGTCATTCAAATAGGCTGCTTTCTGTTTCTCGATTATGATCGCACTCCAGAAGATTTCATGATTCATGTATTATTTTTGCCTACATTAGCCAGCGCTTTCGCCATTCTGATCGCCAGTTGGGTGGAACGCCGTTTCAGTTCGTTCTCCTTCTATTCCATGTCCGTGGCCAGCACAGTGATTGCCTGGACCATCATACGTGTCAATTACGACATTCGCATTATACTGGCCATATGTCTGTTGCCGATCTTTGCTTCGGTACTGTTTTTCAACAAGAAACGGGTATGGACGGTATGCCTCATGCAGATGATTGGCTATGTCATCGTACTCTGCGACCCAGCCTATCGGCTGTACTTATCTTCGTTTGATATGGTTTCCATTCCGGCTTTTCTCATTGTAGGTACATATGTTGCACAATTGATTGTTACGAGCGGCGTCGAGGTACTGGATGATCTTCAGGCCAGTATGCTTGCCAAGCAGGATCTGATTGTGCGAAACGCAATTATGAGCAAGCAGTCCAAGACAGACGGGTTAACCAATCTGTATAATCAAAGCTCCTTTAAGGACTACTATGAAAAAGCGTTTGAGTATGCCAATAATGGCATGAGTCTACATTTAGCTCTGATTGATATTGACAACTTCAAGTCAATTAATGATACATATGGGCATCGGGTGGGAGACACCATTCTGGAGAGAGTCTCTCTGATCATTCAGGAGAACATCACATCAAGCGATATCGCGGCGCGTTATGGTGGAGAAGAATTTGCACTGTTAATGTTTGAGCAACCCTTCGAGCAGGCTTATGCCTTGGTGGAGCAGATCCGCAAGAAAATTGCTCGTCTCGTTCATCTGGAGCTTGAAGGGCAATATATTACGGTAAGTGTCGGACTTAAAAGCTACAGCGCTCATCTGTCCAAGGACAAGCTGTTTGAGGAAGTGGATGCATGTCTCTATGCCGCCAAACGAACGGGGAAAAATAAAACGATGACGTCCCTTGATTTGGTTTAATCCTCCAAAAAAACGCAAAAAAGTAGTGCTGTTCACCGGGAATCCGGCTGTACAGCACTACTTTTTTTAACGCTAATCGTCACTCCGAATATATTGGTTCACTCTGCCCATTCCCAGCGATGTGCATTTTGCTCCAGCTTCGGGTGGAGCTTAACGGCATCTCCATCAATAATCAGACGTACTTCCTTAATCCAATCTTTGAACGAATCAAATGATGCGAACTGATTTGCCATCTCTACCGTGAGGTATAGGAAATGGGGAGCTGGATATTCTTCTGCCATATGACGCAGGGCTGCTTCGATCGGCGTATACTTCTTTCTCTTGCCTTCCCAGCCTTCCACCCGTATGCGGGAGGATGCATACTCCCTTCTCCAGTCATGAAGACGATCTTCCCTTTTGTAAAAAGGCTGCACACCATCCTTGCTCATCCGCTTCACTGTATTCTCATGCAGCGGATAGAGCACAAGTTGCACAAAAGAACGTTTGTCCGCAATAGCAGCGGCGCGTTCAAGCTGTTGATCCGTTACGTGTTCAAATGAATCATAGAAAATCAGCGTGCCTTTCCGGGTAGCCGGGGGCGGTTCATAACCATAGGGTACATTGGTATATTTTCCAGACATCTCATCGCTCCTTGCCTGTATGCGGATCAGTTAACTCTTACTTTATATTATATTATTCTCTAACTGTGTTCTTCAATTCTGGATAGAATGTCATTCTATTTTTGCCCGCACGTTTCGATTCATACAACGCCTCATCTGCCATGCGGATAATTTCACTCGGATTGCCACTGTTCGTAGGATACTCAGCTCCTCCAATGCTGCAGCCGATATGAATTCGCTCATATTCAATAATAAACGGCTTATTCAGGCTCTGGATGATATCTTCTGCATAGGTACGAGCTTCTTCTCTTGGATTGCTTCCCACAGAGCGAAGCACAATGAGGAACTCATCTCCACCAAGCCTTACCGTGATGCCCATATCATGACTGAGACTGGTCAAACGCTGAGCCACTTTCTTCAGCAGAACATCTCCGGTCTGATGCCCAAGCGTATCATTCACACTTTTGAATCCATCCAGATCAAGGTAAAGGAATGTTAATGTGTGATTTTCACTTTCCATCTCCAAGGATTCTTCCAGATAGAGCTCGAGCGCTGTTCGGTTCGGTAGTCCGGTCAATTGGTCGTAATGGGCCAGATTCTGCATAACAACCAGTTCCGAATCTTTATTCGTTAGCGAAGTCAACATATCTCCCAGTGAACGTGACAGTACTTCGATTTCCCTAAAGCCTCGATTTTCTGGAATCTGTACTTGCTCTCCAGCACCAAGCCGATTCGCCACTTGAGTTAGCCGTGCAATCGGGGCCGAGATCTGGCGGGAGATCAGCCAGCCAATCAGTGCAAATAGCACCGTAACCGAGAGCCCTGCCCACACATTGAACCAAAGCATGTCGGTCACGGAAGCAAACGCTGCTGACTTGAGCTGACGAATAACCACCGTCCACCCCAGACCCGGATAGTCCAAATGCCCTTGGCTAGTAGCAAATCCTGTTACATATTCTTTTCCATCCGGCCATTCTTCTATGGACCAGCTGCTTTTGTTCAGTCTTGCCCCTTCAATGCCCGATAGCTTTAAAGGACGACCAATCCATTCTTTTGGACCAAGCAGCACCGTATTTTCCTTTTGACTGACAATAAACATCTCGATGTCCTTTTCCTCATGTTTCAGCGGCTCCAGGACACTTTCCTCCATTTCCTTCGCCCAGGCCCAGCTCAAATGTGCGGCAAGCACGCCAGCAATCTCTCCGTTCTTGTATTTCACCGGGAAGCTGATATCAACAAATTGCAGTGGTTCGCCGGTTGGGTTCGAAAGCAGCTTCGCCAGAAGGACTGCATCATGGACATCTCCGATAAATTTACCCTTGATTCCCTCATGATACACAGGTCGTTCCGATAAATTTTCACCACGCAATATGCCTTCTGTGGAAGCCAGCACTTTTCCTTCGGGATTCATGAATCCAACCCATGAGAATGTGGGAAAGCTATCTTGAAGCTGATTCAGCAGCATCTGCATTTCGGCAGGCTCGAAGCGGTCCTCTAGAGCAATCATTCGGCCCAGAAGATCCAATTCTCCTGAACGCGACCACATGAAGCGATCCAGCTTGTCTGAAGTCTGAGAAGCCGTGCTGATGAGGGCATGACCAATCTCCGTTTCGACAGCTATGGATGATTTTTGACTTAGAATATAACCAATCGTGAGTGTAACCAACAGGGATAACACAGCGAAGGTCATGGTGAGAACAGTTTTAAGCTTGAATGACATAACTTCCTCCAATAAACGGTGAAACCAGCTTGCTTTTTTCAACATCATTCATGCTGTTAAGAACTACGGGATGTCACCTATTCGTTTTCATCTTTATCGGAAATAATGTCTTTTTTCATTATACATTTCCATACAATATGGGAACGCTATTCGCATCGTGTTTCTTCCATTCAAAGAATAGTCACGATTCTGTATATACATACTTGGGTTATGAATATAGAGAGCAAGCATGCTCACAGAGCCATATGAGCACGGTTTGCCACAACAAAGAGCATTAGAAATTCAGTCATTGGGGGTGTAATGTTGAGCCTGCTTCATGTTGCTGTGATTCTGCCTTTTGCCGCTGGTATTGTACTTGCCATGCTGCATCGTTTCTTCCGTAAAATACATATGGGATGGCTGGTTTTACTTGTCCCGGCCCTATTATTTGTTTATTTTGCGAGCCTCGTACCCGCCGTGTCTCAGCGCAATACGGTATCTGGGTATATCCCCTGGATTCCGTCACTGGACATTGGATTTAATCTATATCTTGATGGTCTAAGTTTGCTGCTGACATTGTTAATCACCGGTGTAGGAACACTGGTGGTGCTCTACTCCATTTTCTACATGGATACCAAAGAAGCCTTAAACCGCTTTTATTTGTATCTACTGATGTTTATGGGAGCCATGCTTGGCGTGGTGCTGTCAGACAATATGATTGTGTTGTATGGATTCTGGGAGTTGACCAGTATTACGTCCTTTCTCCTGATCGCTTTTCACTACAAACGTAAAGAATCCACCTCAGGCGCACAGAAATCGTTCCTCATTACTGTATTTGGCGGATTCGCCATGCTTGCCGGATTCATGCTGATGTATCTCATGACAGGCACGTTCAGCATTCGTGCAACCATTACGGAATGGGGACAGATTCAGGACAGTGCACTATTCTTGCCCGCTCTTGTGCTGATTCTGATCGGTGCTTTTACGAAATCGGCGCAGTTCCCGTTCCACATATGGCTGCCTGACGCCATGGAAGCTCCAACACCGGTTAGCGCCTATCTGCATTCGGCAACCATGGTCAAGGCGGGACTGTATGTCGTCGCCCGGTTTACACCCATCTTTGGTGGACAGGGATTATGGTTCTGGCTTGTCACCGGGGTTGGACTGCTCACCCTGTGTTATGGATCATTCCTTGCCGTGAAAAAAAATGACCTTAAGGCGATCCTGGCCTACTCTACCATCTCACAGCTTGGTTTAATCATGTCCCTGCTCGGCGTTGGCTCGGCGGCCATCTATTTCGGATATGGCGAATCCTCCGCGATGTACACGGTTGCCATTACGGCAGCACTGCTTCATCTGTTCAATCACGCTACCTTCAAAGCGGCACTGTTCATGGTCGTAGGCATTGTGGATCATGAGACAGGCACGCGGGATATAAGGAAACTCGGCGGACTTGCTTCATTTATGCCTGTGACCTTTACGGTAGCGCTCGTCGGAGCACTCGCCATGGCCGGAATTCCGCCGTTTAACGGATTTCTGAGCAAGGAGCTGTTCTTCCAGGCTATGGTGGAAGTAACACACCTCCGCATCTTTGGACTCGGATCATGGAGCATACTCTTGCCTGTGTTCGCCTGGCTCGCAAGTGTGTTCACTCTGATCTATGCGCTTATTATTGTGTTCAAAACGTTCCTTGGTCGCACCCGCAGCGAGATTCCTGCCGAGAAGCTGCATGAAGCTCCCGTTGGCATGTTAATTCCTCCGGTTATTCTCGGGATACTCGTGATCATATTCGGTCTATTCCCGAATCTGCTGGCTGGATCATTAATTGAACCAGCGATGGCTGCTGTACTTCCATCACTGTTGAACGGAAATGAACACTTTGATGTTCATTTCTCTCTATGGCATGGCATCACACCAGAATTAATCATGACCATTGGTGTAATCGCCCTCGGTATTACATTGTACAAACTGCTGCCGCGCTGGAGAACGATTTATGAGCATTACCCACAAGGGTTAACGATAAACAATATGTACCATGTCGTACTCGATAACCTTCAGCATTATGCACGCAAATGGACGGAAGCCTATATGAATGGCTCGGTTCGTAACTACCTGGTATACATTTTCTCGTTCACCGTTGCATTGCTGGTTTATGCTTTTTTCCGCTCAGGGGAAAATATCACCTGGAATTTCAAGGGCAACGCCCCTTTTTCTTTCTATGAAGCAGTACTGCTCGTCGCACTGATTGCATCAGCGGTTTCGATCCCTTTTGCCAAGAACAGACTATCCGCAGTCATTATGACAGGCGCAGTGGGTTACCTCGTCACATTACTGTTCGTGCTGTTCCGAGCGCCGGATCTGGCATTGACCCAGATGATTGTCGAAACGGTATCCGTTGCACTGTTTCTGCTCTGCTTCTATCATCTGCCTGAACTACAACGAGGCAAATCAAGCCGCAGCTATCTTAGTGTAAATATGATTGTTGCCATTGCCGTAGGCGTAGTCATGACCTTTGTTGCATTAGCTGCGAGCGGAACCGCGTCACTCGAGAGCATTTCGGAATTTTTCATTCAGGAAAGTTACAATCTGGCTGGCGGCAAAAATGTCGTCAACGTGTTGCTGGTGGACTTCCGTGGTTTTGATACCTTACTGGAGATTATGGTACTTGGGGTAGCTTCGTTGTCCATCTACTCCATGATTAATCTGAATCTTGAAGCGAGGGACCTTGGCGCAAGACTGAAATTCCGCAAGAAAGAACAGACTGAAGAAACCGATGAAGATACGGATGACAAAGCGGACAATACGAAAAAGTATGGCAACCGTGAACGTAGCTCATCAACCTGGGATACCGTACCACTGCAAAGCAACGATGTGTTGTTGCAAACAACGACCAAGGTTGTTGTCTTTATCATTCTGACCTTCGCGCTGCATCTGTTCTTCGCAGGACATCATAACCCGGGTGGCGGGTTCATTGGCGGTCTGGTGACCGCCGCTGGTCTCGTGTTAATTGCGCTGGCGTTCAGTACAGATACTGTACGTAAAGCGTTACCTATCGATTTTCGCACCTTGACAGCCATCGGGCTGGGCATTGCCTTATTGACTGGAGCAGGCTCGTTTTTGTTCGGCGTACCCTTCCTGAGTCAGACCTTTGGTTATTTCGATCTTCCAATACTCGGAGAAACAGAACTTGCAACCGCGATGCTGTTTGACCTCGGCGTATATCTCGCCGTCCTGGGAGTCACCATGAATATCATTCTACAGATCGGGGAGGATCGCTGATATGGAAATATTGATGTGTGTGGCCGTTGGCATTTTGTTTGCAGTCGCCGTCTTTTTAATCTTATCGCGGAGCCTGCTCCGGATCGTGCTTGGCATGTCCATACTCACTCACGGGGTGCATCTACTGCTGATTACGATGTCCCGCCTCAAAACTGGAGCACCACCGCTGCTTGGGGAGCAGGCTGAACGCTACGTTGATCCACTTCCCCAGGCGCTGATATTGACATCCATTGTTATTAATTTCGGACTTACCGCCTTTTTCTTTGTACTTTCCTATCGTTCCTATCTGAAGCTGAAAACAGACGATATGGAAGAAGTAAGGGGGCGTCCTTATGAATAATCTCGTTGTTCTGCCCATTCTACTGCCACTGATTACAGGGGTTATAGCCCTTCTATTCTTCCGGCGGGTAAACATCCAGCGGGTTGTGAGTGTTATTGGCCTTTTGCTGACCGCAGCCGCTTCAACTGTCCTGATTACCCAAGTGACACAGTCCGGCATACAGACGCTCAATATGGGAGGCTGGGAACCACCCTACGGTATTGTACTTGTTGCAGATATGGTATCGGCCTTGCTTGTCGTGGCCGCTTCGATTATTGCACTGGCGTGTCTGCTCTATGCCTTCCGCAGTGTGAATAAGGAACGGGAAGAACATCATTTTTACCCGTTCTTTCATTTCCTGATTGCAGGCGTGAACGGTTCCTTTCTTACCGGAGACCTGTTTAACCTGTTTGTCTGCTTTGAACTGATGCTCATCTCTTCTTATGCACTAATCGTATTGGGAGGTACGGAAAGACAACTACGAGAAACGATCAAGTATGTGTTGATTAACATTGTCTCTTCTGCACTATTTGTTGCCTCTATTGGTTTTCTTTACTCTATTACAGGCACATTAAACATGGCCGACTTGTCCAATCGGATCGCCGAAGTTGGACAGAGTGGAGTCATTACCCTGATCGCTGTCCTGTTCCTGATCGTATTCAGTATCAAGGCTGGACTGTTCCTGTTCTTCTGGTTATCCGGCTCTTACGCAGCCCCTCCGGCAGTGGTCACCGCCCTATTCGCCGGTTTGCTGACCAAAGTTGGCCTGTACGCCATTGTGCGAACATTCACACTGATTTTCTATCATGATCCGGATTTCTTCCATGCCCTTATCGGCTGGATGGCTGGAGCGACCATGGTACTCGGAGTAATCGGGGCGATTTCCTATCGTGACGTCAATAAAATACTGATCTACAACGTGATTGCAGGGGTGGGATTTGTAGCCTTCGGGATGGCTGCTGCCAGCCGTCCTGCACTGGAAGGTCTGCTCTTCTACATGCTGCATGATATGCTCATCAAAACACTGCTATTCCTGCTCGGAGGCGCTCTGATCGCGGTCGCAGGCACCTCCAAACTCGACAATATGGGCGGGCTGATCCACCGCTACCCACTGCTTGGTTGGATGTTCTTCATCAGTGCACTTGCGCTGGCAGGTATTCCTCCGTTCAGTGGATTTCCTGGGAAATTGTTGTTATTTGAAGGCGGGTTGCAGGCAGGTCTCTACGGACTGACAGGCATTGCCGTCCTTTCCAGCCTGCTGATGTTGTATTCGGTTCTTCGCATCTTCATCCAGGCGTTCTGGGGTGAACCGCCGGCAGGCGCAGTGAGAAGACCTTACGCCGTGAACGGCCTGCTCATCCCTGCCGGAATTCTGTTTGTGTTCATCATCGCGATGGGTGTGGGGGCTGAGGGCATGTTCCAACTGACCTCCCGCGCAGGCGACATTCTGCTGCATCCCAATGTTTATATTGATGCAGTCTTGAAGGAGTAGATGCGTATGGCCTTTCAGATTGTACTTAATTTGATCATTGGCTTTGTATGGATGTTTCTGAATAATGAGTGGAATGGGGTTGGCTTTCTCACGGGTTATCTGCTGGGTCTGCTATTGATTGGGAGCATGCGGCGATTCTTTCCACAACGCTTCTATATCGTTCGTGTCTGGGCAATCATCAAGCTGATTGCCTTGCTGTTCAAGGAACTGGTACGGGCCAGTATTGAAGTTATTCGCCAGATTGTAAAGCCGAAGCTTGATATTCGGCCCGGCATATTTACCTATCAGACACAGCTGTCCTCCGACTGGGAAGTTACACTCCTGTGTCTGCTCATCTCACTGACGCCAGGCTCCCTCCCACTTGAAATTTCAGGGAATCAACGCAAATTATTTATACACGCGCTGGATATCAAAGACGAACAGAAAATGAGTGATGATATCAAAAATACGTTCGAAAAAGCCATTATGGAGGTGACACGATAATGTTATCCTCAATGTTGTTCATTTCCTTGCTTATTCTCTCCCTAGCGATCCTGGGTTGTCTGTACCGGGTGCTACGGGGACCATCCATGGCCGACCGGATTACGGCACTGGATACGATCGGTATTAACGTCATTGCCATCGTGGCTGTTCTATCCATGATGCTGCATACCCAAGCTTATCTGGATATTATTCTGTTGATTGGCATACTCGCTTTTCTAAGCACAGTTGCATTTGCACGATATATTGAACGGGGGGCGGTATTCAAAAATGAAGGAGATCGTTGATGGAACCGCCGGAATTGTCATTGGGCTCATTGTCTTGCTGGGAGCATTACTGAGCGCATTTAGTGCATTCGGACTGATCCGACTGCCAGATGTCTATTTACGGGCACATGCCGCCACCAAAAGTACTACACTCGGTGTACTTTGTGTACTGAGCGGAACGTTTCTCTTCTTCTGGTATTTCGATAACTATATCAGTGCTCGGGTATTGCTTGGCATTGTGTTTGTATTTATCACAGCACCGGTAGCCGGACATCTGAACGGACGGGCTGCCTATCGCACAGACGTACCCCTATGGGAACAAAGTGTACAGGATGAACTTGAGCCACTTTTAAAAGGTAAAAAGGTCAACCACGAGGCCAATGATATGATGGAATAGTCACTTGGTTAACAATCAAATCCCCCCGGAACATGCCGTATATTACTTGGCTGTCCCGGGGGGATTTTTGGCTATACGATTCAGTTAAGTCCAATCTATGTTCGAGGAGCAGCGGAACGAAGCTTTATTTTAACCGGATCAAAATCCATTCAGTCCCTGTCTTCTCAGATCAGCAGCAACGATTCGTGCAAGCTGAGCAGCACCATCACGATTCGGATGCAGCGTGTCTCCTGTCATATACAAGGCCAGTGTTGCAGCCGGTCCAATGGAAGTGAAATAAGCCGAACTGAGTTTGTTCAGTTCTACAAGCGTCACGCCCTCTTCCTGAGCCAGTGCACGTGTAGATGCATTGTACCAGCGATTCTCCGCAGTATGCACATTGGCTGAATTGAAATCAGTTGCCCGACCCTGAGGTGTCGATAGAATGACGGTGGCTCCTTTATTTTTGACCTGACGGACCATGTCACGCATGATCTCCTTGAACTCTGCTTCGGTTGTATTGTTCTTGGCA
Organism: Paenibacillus sp. O199; assembly: GCF_001636635.1. Classification (NCBI taxonomy): domain Bacteria; kingdom Bacillati; phylum Bacillota; class Bacilli; order Caryophanales; family Paenibacillaceae; genus Paenibacillus; species Paenibacillus sp. O199. The sequence continues at coordinate 206,220 of NZ_LGRP01000002.1, read as the reverse complement.
TTGGTATCGTTAATCCCTAATTGCAAAATAAAGTAGTCTCCTGGCTTAATATACTTCAAAATTGCTTCCATCTGTCCATCATCGCGGAAACCTCTTGCAAATTGACCACTAGAGGCCATATTGCGAACTTGAAATGTACTGGTATTCACGTAGGAAGGAAAAAGCTGCCCCCAGCCACCCTGTACACTGCTGCTGAGTGGATAGTAATTGCAGACCGTCGAATCGCCACCAATATAGATCGTACGGTTCGTCACCGTCTGATTCGATATTTTCCGGATTTCAAGTGCGCTGAGTGTAAATGCCGTGCCTTCCTTCCCTTCTGTTACCAGTAGATTTAACTGTCCATCCGTCACCGGAATTTGAAATTGATCGGTCGCCCCATTCCCCGTCATATTAATGATCTGGTATACACCTTCTGCCGCCACACTCGATCTTGCAGTATTACCCAGGACCACTTTGACCTCATAGAGACCATTGGACAGATCCACATTAAACGTATTCGTACTCTTCGTGCCAAAGGTGACAAACTGAACGGCATCACTTGCAACGCCCGTTCCAGATGCAGATACATTACGCATATTAGCAGGTGTATTGAATCCATAACCTTTTGCTGAATTGTAGGCCTCCGTTGCTGATACACCAGTGTAACCATTCTCAACTGCACCAGCACCAAAATCAAATTTGTACTCATTCGCCGCAGCTTGGGCGATCTGTCCGCCATTAGCTGCCAGAGCACCTCCAATCAGACTAGTAAACAGGGTAAGACAGAGCAAATACCGCACGGATTTTGACCATTTCATAACTAAACTCTCCTCTCAAAGGTTCATTTGTATGATTGCCTTACAGAACGTTATCAAGCCAGTCATAGGCTTTCGCTCCGCTGATCTCATGGCCTCCTGTAAAAAAGTCTGCATCGAGCCATTTCTGTGCTCCCGCCTGTTCATAGATCTCTGTCAAACGTGCATAGGCTTCTTTTGCTATTGGCAGCGGAAATACCTGATCTTCACTTCCAGTTTCAATAAATAGCGGCCTGGGTGCGATCAGACCTATGATATCCGGCAGCTCTGCTTCCCGCAGAATTCCTGGAATATAATTGTCGAGGCAATGATTTCTGTCCAATATGCTGCCCTGGAAAGTACTAGCGTAACCGCTCACCACAGCCGCACGGCACCGTTCATCCAATGCAGCAGTGAATGCTGTCACGAGTCCACCACCCGAGATGCCCATGCTGCCGATCCGCACTGGATCAGCTTCAGGACGGGTAGTTACGTAATCCAGCACACGCATCGTTTCATAGATTCGGTGCCCGGCCAGGGTCTGCCCAGTCATGAGCAGATGGGCGGCAATTTTGGTACAGGAGCTAGCGCCGGGTGGTGCATCCCGATCCTCCTCCAACCTTCGGTCACCAAATCCAAGCATTTCAGGAGCGGCAACCACATATCCACGCTGTACAAGGGCGACGGCGAAGTCTTTATGCAAGCCAGGCACTCCTCTACGCGGTGAACCGTCGGGTTCCATGCCGGAGATCTCCCGGCTACCATACCCGTGTCCATGGCAGGCTATAATGGCTGGGCGTGATTCTTTGGTAGCGCTTACCAAATTCGGTATCAGCATATAGATAGGCATGCGCAACCCCGCGTAGGTCGTAATCTCAACCCGCTCACGAATGTAGCCATCACATGAGGTGCGTTCGAGCAATACGGGATTCAGCTCCGACACCACGGATGGGAAGCCGCCCAGCCGATCTATAATCCGTGCTCGCAACTGGCTGCGCCATTGCTCAAGAGATTGACCCGTCTGGTACGCAGAGCGTCCACGCGGGCTTGTTTGTTTTTGCAGATAAGATTCAATATCCGACATTACCGTTCATCCCTCCTGTGGATTCAAATGATAGACGTATGTAAGAAAATATATGTTGGACTTGTCCAGTCTATTATAAATCACGGTACAGTCGGTGAATTGAACATTATTGCCTGTTTTGGGCTGAATTCACACTATTTTGATGAAAAAAAGGATATCCTCGCATACCTGATCTTCAGGCTCCGAGAACATCCTTCTTAATCCGGCCTTTTATTCCCTGTGCCCTGGTAGCCACCAGTTCCATCTGCCCATCAGTTTCATAAGTGCAGGTACCAGCACCAGGCGGATAATGGTTACATCAATGAACACCGCCGCTGTAATTCCGATTCCCAGCTGTTTGACACCCGCCACGTCAGCAAACGCAAAAGGCACAGTCACTGCCAGTAGAATCGCCGCCGCCGATGTAATCAGACGTCCGGTTGAAGCCAGTCCTTGCTGTACGGCCAGATCACTATCCCCTGTTCGTCTGTATACCTCCTGGATGCGGGTCAGCATAAATACGCCATAGTCCATCGAAATACCAAAGACAAGCCCAGCAATGAACACGGGAATCATAATGGCAATGGCAGATGGCTCCATGCCAAAATGGCCCTGATTAAAGACCAGTACGAGCACGCCGAATGAAGCAGCCAAGCTGAGCAGATTCATCAGAATGGCTTTGATTGGAATGAGCAGTGACCGGAATGCTGCGAGTAATACGAGATAATTCGATACCACAACAAACACCAGCACTTTGGGCAGTTGACCTGAAACTTCTTGCATGATTTCATGTTGCATGACTGCTTCTCCCCCATAACGCAGAGGTATGAAGGGAATGGAGTTAGCGCTGTCCTTGGCCCTCATCTGTTCGAGCCAGGATGCAGCCTCATCGGAACCCGGTGCTCCGTGAATGGTAGCCACAATACGAATAGAGTAGTCGGACACATATGAACGCAGCCATGCAGGCGGCTGAGATGTGGTTTCTTTCAGTGCCTCACGCAAAGATGATGATAAGATGTTCATTTGAGATTGAATATAAGATTGAGATTGGCCTGAGAGCTTGTCCGGCAGCATGATCCCCCACGCGGACTCAACAGCCACCACATTCGAATCCTGCTGAAGCTCTTGCATTTTACTCAACGCCATTCGCCAATGAAATGTGGTCAACGGCTCTCCCGTTCCACCAATTACAATCTCTACAGCAGATACATTCTTTTGTCCAAAAATACTCTGGATCTGCTCAGTCGCTTGACGAGACTCCATTCTGCCAGGCAAGGAAGAAGCATCCGGAATGGCGATCTCTAACCGGGCAACCGGTAGAACAAAGAGAAGCAGCGCACCCGTTCCAAGCAAGGCCATCCGAACCGGCCGTTTCATAATGATGCCTGACCAGAATGACCAGATCGAACGTGAAGGCAATGATTGTTGATGCTGGCCCTGCTTTGAAGAGATGGAATGCCCGGAATGTTGTCTAAAGATTCGCACAGAATAGAGGGATAGAATGGCTGGCAGCAGTGTTATATTCAGCAGGACCGATATGACGAGCACGACAATGGCTCCCAGGGATACACTCAGAAACATCGGCAGTCTAATCCAGAGCAGACCGAGCAGCCCTAACAGCACACAAGCAGCAGAAAAGAATACGGCTCTGCCTGCTGTTCGCAGCATTCTCTGGAGAACTTCCTCGGCCCTCGAACCTGTTTCTTCGCTATTCTGACCTCGCTGGAGTTCCTCACGGTATCTGCTGAGAATTATCAGAGCAAAGTCTATGCTGAGCGCCATTCCCACCATCGGAATAACATTGATCACAAAGTTGGAGAGCGCCAGATGGTAACCCATTAGGGATGTAACTCCCATTGCCGTTATGACGCCGGACACTCCCATAATGACTGCAATTAGCGCTGCATAAAGACCTCTGAATGCAAAACACAAAATGACGAAGGCAAGCGGCAATCCCACAATCTCTGCCCGTTCCAAATCGCGAAAACTGAGACGATTTACATCCTGCTGTACAACGGATTTCCCTGTTATTTGGATCGTTCCCGTACCGTCTGTTGTAAGCACGGAACGCAGCTGTTCAAGCGGCGGACCCATCTTGTGAGGCGGTACATCAAACGCCAGCAAAGCATAGGCCACATCCCCCCGCAGCATCCGGCTTCCACGTGATTCAAGCGGAGAGATTATGGACGTTACACTTGACAGTGTACTCACCTGTTGCAGACGATTTTTAATCCAGCCCCGGAATTCGACGGGGGTAGTGCCTGTCTTTTTTTCAAATAGAAGAATAACCGGATCAGCAGGAACATGGAACTCTTTCTCCAGAATAAGCTCTACAGCATGAGCATCTCCCTGGTTCAAGTTCAATCCATGATCCTGAACAATACCAGGCAATTTCCATGCCCAGATGGCTGACATCCCGATGACAAACACCCAGCAGAGAATGATGAACCGCGGATATCGGCTAATGAGGACAGCAAGGCTGCGATAACCCATACCCAAGCTCCTCTGCTATCAGATTGGTAATTCCGATTCTTTTAAATTGCGCCTTGATTCACTGTTTCTCTTTCTTCAACGGATGCAGGAACATAAGTAAAAGGAAGCAATTCGGCTGTTAAACCCGGTCCAAATGCAAGTGCAATTCCGCTGGAAGCTTCTTCATTTTTACGATAATCATCGCGGATGGCTTGTAAAACAAACAAAATCGTCACAGAGGATAGATTTCCATAATCCCGTAAAATGTTTCGGCTGTAAGCGACCTGTTCATCTGACAGCTGGTACAGCTTCTGCACCGCATCCACAATACCTCTGCCTCCGGGGTGGATCGCCCAGATTTCTGGTAGATCGCTGCCGTTCAGTAATCGTTCAACCTCTGGACCAAGATGTAAACCCAGCAGCTTCGGAATCTGTGGCGAGAGATACAGATCGAAGCCGGTATTGCCCACTTCCCAGATCATCTCTTCAGAACAGTCTGGCAGCAACACGGAATGCCCGCTACCCAATCTGAACAGTTCTTTGCGTCCTGTTCCGGACAGGCCCACAACACAGGCAGATGCGCCATCACCGAAGAAGGAGGCTGCGAACAGGTCATCCCGCTTAGCGGAAGGCTGAAAATGAAGGGTGCACAGCTCCACACATACGATAAGAACTGTAGCGTCTTTCTCACTCGTCACAATTGAATTTGCTAACTGTACAGCTTTCAGACCAGCGGCGCATCCCTGGAACACAAGCGGAATCCGGTTAATACGTGGCGATAGTTCAAGCTGCTGAATCAGCCGAACATCGAGACCGGGCAGGAATTGCCCTGTGCAACTGACGGTAATGAGATGTGTAATCTCTGAAGTCGAAACGATGGCATCCTCGAGTGCCTGACGCGCTGCCTGGATTCCAAGCGGAACGGCTGCTTCCTTATATTTGGCCATACGTTCGGCTGTGGTCGGAACGTTCTCCGCCTGGGTAAAGGGCAGATAACGGCAAGACTCTACTGGCTCCAGCAGGTTCGGCTCACATGAATAACGCGTCTCGACACCGCACTGGTTGAATATTCGCTTGGCCCATCGTCTGGAATCCGGTTCATGCTCCAGCGCTTGTGCGAGCCGAGCAGACACATCCTTTTGCTCAATGCGGTGAACAGGCAATGCCGTTCCAATTCCTATGATACTTGCGGCTACGGTTCCATCAAGTTGGTTCATCGGCTCCAACCTCCTTATATATAAATGGGTTCTTGTCACATGTGCAGGATATAGTACAAGTCTATTCAGGGCTTGCCCCCTTTATGTTCACGAAACAAGCAAAGGCGGACAACATATGCGAATTCCGCACATGTTGTCCGCCTTATTAAACGACGATTATTATTATCTTATCCGGACCCATTCTTCAATAGATCGTTCAGCCTGCTCCGCTGCTACTCCGGCCTTACCACCGTAAATCTCTCGCCAAGTTTGGCATAGTCATTTCCAGCCAGTCTGCTAATCGGTTTCAGCTGATCCATCAATATATATTTGGTGGCAGGATCATACACGTTCTCACTGAAATGGTATTGTACAATGCGAACCAGAAGCAAATCACTCACAGGTTTTCCCTCATCGTTCGATATCAGTATATGCTGATACAACTTACACTCCATCCGAATGAGTGCTTCCTGTATTGCTGGTACGGAGACCACCGTACTTGGTACAGTCGTTAGATTTGTCCGTTCCAGCTCACTTTCGTGGGGCTCCAGCATGGCAGCAGTCTCGTTCATGTCAAGAGCAATCGATTCATCACAGATATGTACTACCAGTTCTTGCAAGGAAAGCACATTGCGAGCCGTATCTTTCATAACGCCATCCTTGCGACCGATGGATATGGATAATATCGGCGGGTCAGAGCTGACTATATTAAAAAAACTAAAGGGCGCTGCATTAATGACGCTACCATCATGAGAAAGTGTTGTCACAAATGCGATTGGGCGCGGTACCACCGAACCACTCATCAGTTTATAGTTATCTCTGCCCGTCAATTCTCGCGGATCCAAAGTATACATCATTAGCTATCCCCTTCCGTAATTGTAAAACGATACTGACGAGCTTCACTTCATTAGTAATTATATATCGTAAAATGTTGAAATCACAAAAAACTCCCTGGTGCTCATCGCACCAAGGAGTATACACATTCGGATTCGTATTTGATATCTATTATTTTACAATACTGTTCTGAATGTCTTCCATAATTTGAAGGTTCGCTTGAACTCCACTATACAACCAGCTGCTCGAACGGGTAAATTCGAATAAGTTACCATTTTTCACTGCCGGGATGCTTTGCCATACCGGATCTTTCAGTGCTTCTGAACCAGTACCTTCATCACTATTCACAAAGAACAAGTAGTCTACATCCATTTCCGCCAATTTTTCCAGCGAGATGGAAGACCAGTTACCTGTCGCATTAGCAGAGATTTCTTTCACAACTTCAGGCTCAGCAAGACCCAGTTCCTTGTACATCACTTCACCACTGGATACATTGTCACTTACGATGAAGAATTTGCCGCTAACCAACCAAATGGCCGCTGCCGATTTCGTTCCACCTGTAACGGTATTGATTTTTTCCTTGATTTCTGTGGCTTTCACTTCGTAATCATCCAGCGCTTTTTGTGCTTCATCGCCTTTATTCAGAATTTCGCCGATTTTCAGCAGCGCTTTGCGCCAGTCGCTGTTGACTTCGTCGCCAAGTACATAAGTAGGCGCGATCTTGCTGTATTGTGCGTATTTCTCGCCTTCAACCACACTTCCGGAACCGATGATAATCAGATCCGGGTTGAAGCTTGTTACCGCTTCGAAAGGAAGATCGAAGGCAATCGTTGGAATGCCGTCCAGATCTTTTTGCAGATACTCCTGGATTCCGTTGGCTACGGACCATTGGGCAACTGGCTTAACGCCAAGTGTAACCAGATTATCTTCCAGATACGAAGCGATGATACGCTCCGGATTTGCAGGGATTTTCACTTCGTGACCCATTGCATCTGTCAATGTACGTTCTGTCGGAGCTTCTGTCTGTGTCTCTGTCTCCGTTGCTGTATTGTTCTCTCCTGCTGCTGTACCGTTGTCTGCTGGCTTCGATCCGCATGCTGCCAGCCAGATGGACATGACCATTACAGTGATCAGAAGCATGACCATTTTTTTATTTTTCTTAAACAAGTGACTATCCCCTTTCAATATGAACACCTCAATGGAATGAGTTGTTATGACAGACTTAGACGTTTATACATTATTCATGCATATAATACTGGTATGTACTTTTGTCCAATTCCATTGACAATGATAATTGTTATCAACGAAGTTGTCAATGCAGCTTTTGCCTTTTAAGGTCGAAAGCCCTTCATTCGAACAATTCACATTTAGGCGGATGCCGCCATAAGCTAATTCCAGAATACGATGACAGGAAGGATGTTCGTACATGGATTACGTTTATAACACCTATTCAGGATATGATGAGGATCGTTCGTTTCAATTGCCCCCACTATTCCCAGGAGGCGCTCCAGGAGGTCAGCCTGTGCCAGGTTTTCCGGGATCACCAGGTTCCTATCCCCCATTCATTCCCGGCGGAGGTAGTGGCGGTCAACCTCCTTACTTTCCTGGAGGCGTACCCGGTACGGCACCGGGTGTGCCCGCTCAGCTATCACAAGGTAATCTGCCTACCCTTCTAAGCGCTTATCCACGCCCAGTAGGTCAGCCCCCGGCTGAGATGGTTTTTCTGTATAACCTGATCAAAAGCAGCCCTGGTCTTCTACCACTATTTATCCAGCAACAACCACAGAATCTGACACAGGCTGTGCAATTTGCTCAATCAGGAGTAGCAACACCTCGTGATCCTGAGCAACGTGTACTGCAAAATTTCTGTTATAACCGCTGGTCTCTCGTATTCACATACAATGACGTTTACTTAATGTGGCCATCCACCAATCTGTTCGGTTTTGTCATTGGTTACTTCTATCCGTTCCTGACTCCAGGTATTTTGCTCAATACACAGATTTTGTTTGCTCTCTGCTAGATCACGTTCACACATAGAACAAGCGCCCCAGTTGGAGGACAGAACCTTCCAATTGGAGCGCTTTTTTATGGCTACATTATTTCGTATTATCAGCAAGCATTTATCTAATCACAGCAACAATGCAATACATTTCACGCCAGGCGTTTTTCACCCTGACGTTTACCGTTCTTTCCTACCATAACAACGTAAATCAGCAATGCACCAAGATCCGCACAAGCGATTACAATGCCCATTGGCACAGCTGTGCCTTCTCCTCCAAGACCTACAAGCGGAGCGACAATACCACCAAATAGGAACGTCATAACCCCAATAAGTGCTGATGCACTGCCTGCTGATTTCTCTTGATTAGCCATCGCCAGTGAGAAGGAAGCCGTATTAACCAGCCCCACACTGGATACCACGAGAAATAACGGGATCAGGACCGAAATCAGATTACCTCCTGCTAGAATGGCGATGAGCAGCGATGTTCCTCCCAGAGCAGCAGTTATCAGTCCTGCGATCAACAGACGAGTTTCTGATACTTTACCTGCAAGTCTTCCGGCAATCTGACTTGCCAATATGATGCCCAGACCGTTAATGGCGAAGCAGATACTGAACATTTGCGGGGAAATGCCATATATTTTTTGAAGCACGAACGGCGAACCCGATATGTAGGCAAACATACCAGCAGATACAAACCCTTGGGTTAAAGCATATCCCATGAACAGGCGATCCCCTGCAATTTTGCGGAATGTAATCAGCGTCTGCTTCAGTCCTCCGCTAGATCGTCGCTCTGCAGGCAGTGTCTCTCCAAGACCAACCACGACAGCAACTAAAGTCAAAATCCCGATGATACTCAGCAAAATAAATACGCCACGCCACGACGTATACGCAAGCAATTGCCCGCCGATAATTGGTGCAGCAATGGGTGCGACCCCATTAATCAGCATTAAGAGTGAGAAGAAACGTGTTAGCTCCGGCCCGGAATACACATCCCTCACCACTGCACGCGAGATGACAATTCCCGCAGCTCCCGCTGCACCCTGAATGAAACGCAGCACAACAAAAGAGCCCATCGTTGGGCTGACCAGACAGAGTATGGAGGCGATCGTATAGAGAATAAGACCTGCAATAAGCGGCGCACGACGACCACGTACATCACTTAGAGGTCCAGCCAGCAGCTGCCCTGCGGCCAGTCCGACCATACATGCCGTTAGACTGAGCTGGGCATACGAAGTGGATGACTGGAATTCATCGGCCAGTGTAGGCAGTGCTGGCAAATACATATCCAGGGACAGCGGCCCAAAGGCCGACAGTGTCCCCAGAATCAATGCCATACGTACACGGGATGTAGAATTGGTGCTTAATGAAGCTGGTGTACTTTTCATATGAATAACATATTCCTTTCCCTGCGGTAGTTCACGTTTCCTTATTGTTCCCCGTTTCCTAACAGCTTGAGCAGGTTGGATGGTAGTGTGAACTGTTGATTGTTAATGATAATCCGGCGTAGTTCTTCTTCATCCCGCTCATTCTCGGCGTCCTTGATCTCCTGAATCTCCCGGTGCAGTCTCTCCATTTGTTGATCCAGTGCATTGGCAGAGTCTGCTGCACTTTTGAGTTCTTTCGTTAAACGCTCGGGAACATCTTTATTGTATTTATAAAAGATTTTATGCTCCAGGCTCGCCCAGAAATCCATCGCAATCGTACGAATCTGGATTTCCACACACGCCCGCTCCTGTCCATTAGACATGTAAACAGGCACTTCAACCAGAAGATGAAGGCTCTGGTAACCGTTTGGCTTCGGATTCTGGATATAATCTTTCACTTCCAGCACACGCAGGTCACTTTGATTGCACAGCATATCCTTGATCCGGTAGATATCGGAGATAAAGGAGCAGGTAATTCGCACACCCGCGATATCCTTAATATTTTCCTTGATGCTTTCAAAGGTTAACTCGTGATTTTTGCGGAACATCTTGTTCATAATGCTCTCAGGTGACTTTAATCTGGATTTCGTATGTTCGATCGGGCTGTAATCATGCAGGGACTGAAATTCTTCCTTCAGCACCTCGATTTTGGTCTCCATTTGATCCAAAGCAAATTTATAAATCATCATAAATCTCGTAATTTCATATTTAAATTTCTTGAATTGATCAATCGGATGTGGAGCGTTCATCATGGTTTTCTTCCTTTCTTCGTGCACACTAAAGTTAGTTTTATAAATACGAGGACAGAGGTCAATTCACATGTCTCCTGAACCATTATAAATCATATGGAGCCAATAAACGAATTTCTCACACCGAACGGCTGTTGCTGGAGGAAAGGTATGGGAACCTCGTTTAGGCGCATCCTAAAGAAGAATCATGGTCAATTGGCACGCCATTTCCGATGAAAGAGGTCGATCCCCCTGCTCTATCATGTGACGTATTCGTCCGATGCGCTTCGGGTAAAAGGCTATTTATGCCTGCCTGACGGCTGCTTCTTACCCGCCTTCTCGCCGTTAGAAAACACCGATAGCAGCTCTGCCTTCCAAGGCTTCACCGTATCGCAAGAATCCATGCAGATGCAACAGCTCGCAAGCCGCTACCCTCCTGTAGAACAACACACCATGGACGGTATTGATGCACGTTGGCCGGTTCTGATCTATTGCCGCGGTGGGTTGGGCAACTATGGTGGGGTAAATACCGCTTGGCTGGAGCAATTTGTCCATAAAGGTTATATCGTGTTCGCTCCATCATATCGTGGTAACGAAGGTGGCGAAGGACGTGACGAGTATGGCGGACGAGATGTCGAAGATGTACACGCCGCTTACCGACTTGTGCAAGAGTGGCCCTTTGCCGATACGAAGCGAATTTCAATGATGGGATTTTCGCGTGGAGCCATTAATGCCGTACATACAGCAACAACCTACAATGAAGGACCTCAGCAGGTACATAAACTGGTGCTTTGGAGCGGTGTCGCCGATGTGGAACGTACCTATCATGAACGAACCGACTTGAGACGTACTTTGAAAAGGGTGCTTGGCGGTTCGCCACGTTCAGTTCCGGAAGCTTATCTCGCCCGTTCTCCCTTGTCGAAGGCACACAAACTCCATTGTCCTGTGCTGATCATGCATGGCACGTCTGATACGCAGGTGAATTACAGTCATGGAACCCGGATGTATCATTGGCTGAAACGTAGAGGTGCCAACGTTACATTTCATGCTTATGGGGGACAGGATCATCGTTTTCAGGAGAGGATGCATGAGGCGGCAGTGAACAATATGTTTGACTGGCTTGCAGCACCTTAGCTGCAGAGTAGGCATGATTTAAACAAGTTTGCTGCTATGGGAAATTGGGCTTGCATCATAAACTTCATTTTGAAGGATCATGCGTTGTGGATGTATACTGGAGGGGTTACGTTTTTGGAAAGGACGGATGATTATGAATCAAAATACCCTCCAAAAGTACGCAATGCTGCTGTTATGCATGTCTGCCGGAATGGTTGATGTGATCGGATACCTGGGACTAGGGCATGTGCTTACAGCCAATATGACGGGTAATATTGTGCTACTGGGGATCGCGATTGCCCGTGCTCAGGAATTGGTTGTGCTGCGTGCACTCCTTGCCCTCATTGGTTTTATTGCCGGTAATGCCATTGCGGCATACATGATCGGACATGTGCAGACGAAAAATGGCTGGTCTTCCCGGGTCACATCTGTGTTCACTGTAGAAAGTATATTGCTTCTGCTCTTTGCCATCGCTATGATCAGTCCTTATTCGGAACAACTATCCTATTTGCTGATTGCCATGCTGGCCACCGCAATGGGGATGCAAACGACTGCGGCACGCCGCATTGGGATTGCCGGTATCTCAACGACCGTGCTTACCAATAATCTGGCCGCCGTGGTTGAGGATGCGGTAAGCATCCTTCAGCGACTGCGACACGCCAATATCCGCTCGCTGGTCAAAGCGCTATCAGCAGATGCATACCTTCGCGCAGGTGCCGTTGTGATCTATTTGGGCGGCGTTATTCTAGCTGCGATGTTGTTCCACCGCGTACCCATGATGGCAGTCTGGATACCTGTTCTGATCGTTGGAGGAGTCACCCTGTATGCACGGTTATACTCCCGAGGAACAACCAAAGCAGCGCCGACGGATGACATTTAAAGTTAGCTCTCATGCCATTATTGAGATTCATTTCATTAATGATGCTTCCTGTCTGATGAGTTCAACCAGATGCTGTGCAGCAGGAGATAACACTTCCCCTGCTCGTGTACAGACGGCTACGGTGTTTTTCAACTGTACACCTCGAACGAATACACGTGCCAACCTGCCCTGTTGTACATCTTCCTTTACGACCAGAGAAGAAATAAAGTTGGCTCCATAACCTGCCTTCACCGCACTAATCGTTTCGTTCAACCCATTGAACTGAAGCGCAATGCGGGGAGCGGCCAGGTTATTTGTTGTGCAGAGAGAGACCAGACGCTCCCGTGTAGCGCTGCCTTCTTCACGCATAATGAAAGGCTCTGCCACCATCTCCCGAAGCTCAATTTCCTTTCCCGCATAGGGATGATCGGGATGTACCACAAACCACATTTCATCTTCAAACAATTCGTCCCAATGAACACCTGAATGTGTAATGCCACTTCCACCATAAACCGCAATCTCGGCCTCATAACGCAGCAGTTGGTCAAAAGCCATCCGAGTATTGGTTGTGCTCACAACCAGATCCACATCCTCGTGCATTTGCTTGAAACGGGCAATCCAGCCCGGAAGCAGAAAATTCGAGGGCAAATAGGTTGCGGTAAGACGAATCATCCCTTTCTTGCCTGCACGAAAATCCTGCACAAAGTTCTCGACATCCTGCTCCAGCATGAACAGACGTTCCGCGTAGCCTGTTAATTGCATTCCAGCATCGGTAAGAACCAGTCTTCTCCCCTCCGAAGCAAATAGTTGAATGCCCAATTCCCGCTCAAACTTCTTCACCTGAGAGGATACCGCTGGCTGGCTAATGTTGAGTTCTTCCGCCGCACGCGTGACTCCTCCATATCTCACGATGGCATGAAACAATCGTAATCCGTGCAAATTCAACCGCAACACCTTCTTCACTTGAAGTATATAATCTAAAGTTATATTAACATACATAATATATATTTTATTTATGTATTTGTTCCCTTTATAGTTGAAGTATGAAATCCAATACATGCAATCGGAAAGGAACATGTAACGATGAACAATGTGAATGGTTCTACTCAACAGCAAACCTGGAGTCAAGTCGACGACTATTTGAACACCTTATTAATCCCCTCGGATCCCCTGCTGGAGCAGGCACTACTTACCAATGCGGAAGCCGGCTTGCCCGCTCATGATGTAGCACCTAATCAAGGGAAATTGCTTCAGCTCCTGCTTCAAATACAAGGCGCAACTCGTGTGTTGGAAATCGGGACGCTTGGCGGATACAGTACGATCTGGATGGCTAGAGCCCTTCCCGAACACGGACGTATCGTCACACTGGAAGCAGATCCACGCCATGCAGAGATGGCACGAACCAACATCACGCGTGCAGGACTTATGCACAAGGTTGATCTTCGAGTAGGTCCTGCCCTGACTACTCTTCCCGACGTTCAGGAAGAGTACAGAGAACCCTTTGATTTCATCTTCATCGATGCTGACAAACCGAGTAATCCAGACTATTTGCGATGGGCGCTGCGTCTGGCTCGTCCGGGAAGTCTGATTATTGGTGACAACATCGTCAGGGACGGTGAAGTTATCAATGCAGACAGTACGGACAACAGAGTTCAGGGCGTTCAGTCTTTCCTGAAATTAATTGCAGATAATCCACGTCTTGAAGCTACCGCACTGCAGACTGTAGGCACTAAAGGCTACGATGGATTCGTGATTGCCCGAGTGCTGGAATCCCCTACTGCAAAATAAACAGTGGTCAATTCTTCCGCAAATCCCCCATTCCTGTTAAACTAAAATCACTGCACAGGCAGACTGGGGGAAACCACTTGAGACTTCTACAACAGATTCATGCTGAAATTCGGGGCTGGTCCCGCAATATTCAATTGTTTTTTCTGGCAAGCATCTTGTATCAGATCGGAAATGGCATGTTCTCTGTCTTGTACAATCTGTACATTCAGGGTCTCGGCTACAATGATACAATGAACGGCCAGATTGTAAGTATTCAATCACTTGCGACAGCGATTATGTTTGTTCCCATCGGACTATGCGGCGATTTCTTCAGCCGTAAGCGGCTGCTGATTACCGGCGCCTTGTTCAGCGGAATATTTCTGATTGGCCGTTCCTTCGATTATTCTGCCAGCGGACTGATCTGGTTTGCTGTATTTTCAGGACTTTTCGCTGGCGTATTTCAGGTACTGGCCATTCCCTTCCTCGCTGAGAATGTGAAAAAAAGTCAACGACTGAAGATGTTCAGCTATTACTCCTGCCTCGTACTCGCTTCTCAGGTACTCGGCAGCTTGGGTGGTGGCATATTTGCAGACCTGCTTCATACGGCTGGCCTTGCCAAAGTCACTGGTTTGCAAACGGTATTGTTCGTAGGTGGGGCAGCTACACTGGTTGCGTTTATTCCGATGTTGTTTGTATCCGAGGATAAGAAGGCACCACAAGCGGATACTCCGGCGCAACCTGTCATTGAATCTGCAACATCTGCAACGGATGGCAAACAGGATGTCGTTCATTCCGCAGTACAAGGCAGCAAGAACGTTACTCTTAGCCAAAAGAAAGATTCCCGTTTGATCGGTCAATTTGTCATAACCCAATTATTAATCGGGTTTGGTTCTGGACTGGTTGTGCCTTATTTGAATCTGTATTTCACCAACCGTTTTTCGGTATCCTTAAGTGCTATGAGTCTGCTCATTTCATTGGGTCAGATCATGACCATTGTATCGATGCTGATTGGACCTACACTTGCGGCCAAGGTGGGAAGTGTTCGAGCTGTCGTCATCTTCCAGGTTATGTCACTGCCCTTCCTGCTGCTGACTGGCTTTACGAATCTACTGCTCATCGCTTCAGTGAGTTTCTTATTCAGACAAGCGCTGATGAATGCAGCTAATCCGATTCAATCCGCCATTCTGGTAGACAGAGTATCAGACAAACGCCGTGGAATCGCCAATTCACTGATGCAGACTGCCTTTATGATCGGATGGGCTACGATGGGACCCGTTCAATCCTACCTGGTAACCACTTATGGCACGTACTGGGGTTACGCGATCACGTTCAGCATTACAGGCAGTTTATACGTGATTTCATCGCTGATGTACTATATGATGTTCAAAGAACCGAAGCCATCTGCCCGTGTTCTTGCCGCGAACAGATAAATGATAACCATTCAATAGGACAGTGGATGAATCAGCTCCCTGTCCTGCTTCGTAATGAGCCAATCCCCGTCCAAGGATCAAGCAGTGTTCTCCTCATTGCAGGTTCGCTTGGCTTGAGCTATATATTAATGAGGATGTTCTCTCTCTCGGCCGCTACATCATTGTTGAGCATGGTACCTGGCGGAATGGATCAGATGAGCATCATGGCCCATGAAGTCAATGCCAACCTATCGGTGGTGTCCGGATATCAGTTGTTTCGCATCTTATTTATATTCTTTATCGTCTCTTCGCTCCTTAAGATGATTCTCATGCATATGTTGAGGAAAAAAGGGGCGAGCACCCATTCTTCGGTCAAGTAAATAGGAAGTGGACACACCAAAGAGAGTATCCGACTGATTTCCAGACTGCGGATACTCTCTTTTATTTGTTTGCTCATTTTATGAATAAACCCGACTATACATCCAACTCACAATGCCCACAGTTACAGCGGCCGCCCCAATAATAAATGCATAATAGCCAAGTTTGCTTTTTGACTCTGAAGTCTGCTTGTCATAGAAGTCTGAGTTTCGCCTGTAGAATCCCATCCACAGTTCTCCAATCATATTCACAACGACCATTATAAACCGTTTGGCAAGTCCCATTCATCCCATACCCCTTTCTTTTCTCAAACCCCTTCCATATTAAGTATAATTATCCTTTTCCATCAAAACAACTCTGTCACGCTGAACTCGGGGCAGTTTCCTGCTCCAGCCAGCTCAATCGCTCAAACGCCTCCTGGTCCGTGCTGCCACACATCTCTTCCGAAGCCTGCAATCCGCTGCATACAGCGGGGCGCTCTTTCTGACCAAAGATTCCGCAGCGATTGTCCTCCGTCAGTTGTACACAGCGCACACCTGCGGGCTTGCCGTCAGCCATCCCGGGTATCGGCGATGAGATAGAAATCGCGATACAGCATGCGGCACAGCCTGTCCTGCATTCCATAATTATTGTCCTCCCTCCATATCTGACATTTAACGTGATCCACGATTCACCCACGTCCACGTTCGAGCCAAACCCTGTGCAATTCTCCGATTCATGGTTCCATTCGAGAAATATCCACCATGACTCAACGGATTCCAGCTCCCAATTACACCGCCAGAGTTAATTTCCACGTCTTCGTTGACCGCTGCCTCATAGGCAGGATCAATAGGTCGCAGTGGGTAACCCAAAATATCATCCCGATCATAAAAGTTAAGCCATTCCCCTTCAAGCCCAGGAAAGTACTGCCCTGCCAACGGTGAAGGTACCTGAATCGGCCGGCTAAAATCATGATATCGTAAGCTCCATAATGGCAATGTCGTTCCAAAGGAATAAAAGCTTGTTAAGGTATCTCCCCGTTCCAATGCGGAAGTAACATCCACGATGGAGGGCGTTCGACTAGACGGATATTGCAGATCATAGAAAAAATTACTTGCAATCACAGCTCCCAAACTATGTGCAATGATACAGAGTGGAGCTTCTGGCCCATTCCGTTGTGCAAGTGCGTGCATCGCCCGATTCAGCGTATAATGTACCGCATCATAGTTATGCCCTTGATTTTCCACAGGTTGATACGCGACGGCATCAGCCAGATAATGTATAACAAATCGACGCAACACTTGATAGTTCAATCCCTGAGAGCTGACAAGCTGCTGAAACAGCGCCTCTTCCCGATCCTCAAATACGTCAGCCCAAAATACGGGCTCAATATCCAGCATCTGTTTGGCTGCTCCCGGCAAAACCATAACCTGATCCAATTCCTTATGCAATCGCGAAATCAGTGTATCCGCATAATTTTCCTTTTGCATACCCAGACCATGAATGACCATTACCGCAACACGAGTCATGGCTCTCCTCCTCCGTCCATTGACTAGCCACTCTCTTTGAACCATATGAACTTCTCAACCTGAACATGCATAGTCCTAATGAACAAGCTTTCCGATCGTTGCAAACATGAGATTTTGCCACATGTATCCTAGATACAGTTTACCACGTAACCAATAAAAAAAACGAAATCCATAAAGAGTAAACCCATACAAATTGGTATGTGATCAGCTTGGTCTCGGTATCGAGATGAAAAAAGAAGCTGCGAATATCGCAGCTCCCCATTTGTTCGTGTACTTAACCTTTCAGATGTACCTTAAGCACACCGTTCTGATTGGATGTAACATCACCTGTAGTGACCTCCACCCGATCAACCATGTCCTGACCATCTGGAATAATGATTGGCGTTATGAGCGGATATCCCGCAGCTTCAATCACTTTACGGTCGAATTCAAGCAACGTTTGCCCGGCTCTTACCTTCTCTCCAGTTTCAACATGCATGTTAAAACCTTCGCCTTTGAGCGATACCGTATTAATCCCGACATGAATCAGAATCTGCAAGCCACTCGCGTGCTCAAGAATGACAGCATGTTTGCTCTTGATGACATGGGCAACCTGAGCATCAAACGGGGCAACAACCTGATTGCCAGAAGGTTCAATGGCAACCCCTTCACCCATTTGCTTCTCTGCAAACGCCGGGTCAGGTACTTGTTCAAGCGGAACAGCTTTACCTGTTAATGGTGCCATGATTTCCAGTGTATTCACAGGCTCATCCGCCACCTGAGCAATACTGCGTGTGCGTGGCTCTGCAACTGCATTTGTTGTAGTTGTGCTAGAAGCTGATTTCGCTGTAGGTGTTTGACCACCAGCTACAGTAGCTTGATCTGCGTTGCGGTCTTCTTTTCTCAACTTCGCTCTTCCGAAAATAACAGTCAATACGAACGGAACAACCAGTACAATCGCCATACCGATGAAGAATACTCCCCATTTGTTCGGGAAAATGGACAAGAATCCAGGTACGCCACCTACACCGATAGAGGTTGCCTGAACATTATTCATCGTAAGCAGTACACCGCCGATCGCAGAACCGACCATACCGAAGATAAACGGATAACGATAACGGATATTCACCCCGAAGATCGCCGGCTCGGTTACCCCGAGGAAGGCTGAAACGGATGAAGTTGCCGCAAGTCCTCTCATTTTCTTCTCACGAAGCACGAGCATCATAGCAAGTGCGGCAGAACCTTGCGCGATATTGGACAGTGCCAGCATCGGCCACAGGAACGTTCCGCCTTGGCTACCAATCAGCTGTACGTCTACCGCTAGGAACGTATGGTGCATTCCTGTAATAACGAGCAATGCGTATAGTCCACCGTAGATCAGACCACCAAGAGCCGCATATGAATCGTAAATATAGATCAAGCCGGATGTAATTCCATTCGCAATGGCAAATGTAACTGGACCAATGATTGTAAATGCCAGGAATCCCGTAATCAATAAAGTGACAGGTGCAACTACAAGCAGTTTGATCGAATCATGCACCCTTTTGTTCAGGAAAATCTCCAGCTTGGCAAGCAGATAGGCGGATACCAATACCGGCAGAACCTGCCCCTGATAACCGATCTTCTCAATATGCCAGCCGAACAGATTCCACGTAGGCACGGTGCCTTCGTTGACTGCATTGGCGTAGCCATAAGCACTCAGCAGATCGGGATGTACCAGGATCAGACCAAGTACAATCCCGAGCAACGGACTGCCGCCGAACCTTGTTACAGCGGACCAACCAATTAACGCAGGCAGGAAGGTAAAGGCTGTGCTCGCAATGGTGTTAATAATAGATGCGAGATCCTTCCATGCCGGATATACATCCACCAGTGATTTTCCATCAAAGAATATGCCTGGTCCTGTCAGAATGTTATTAATACCGAGCAAGAGACCGGCCGTGATGATGGCTGGCAGGATCGGGATGAAAATGTCCGATAGTGTTTTGATCGCACGCTGAATCGGGTTTTGCTTTTTACCCGCAACAGCCTTCACGTCATCCTTGGAAGCACGTTCGCCCCCGGTAATCTGAATCATTTCATCATACACTTTATCCACAAGCCCAGG
Source organism: Paenibacillus sp. O199 (assembly GCF_001636635.1). Taxonomy (NCBI): domain Bacteria; kingdom Bacillati; phylum Bacillota; class Bacilli; order Caryophanales; family Paenibacillaceae; genus Paenibacillus; species Paenibacillus sp. O199. The sequence continues at coordinate 186,605 of NZ_LGRP01000002.1, read as the reverse complement.
TCCGATGACCACCTGGAATTGTCCTTGAGAGGAGAACTGGCCTTTGACCAGATCGTTCTGTTCCAGACTTTCCGTATCTACTTTACTTTCGTCGTATAGGGCGAACCGGAGGCGTGTGACACAATGCGTTGCAGCTTCAATATTATCTTTGCCGCCGACCGCGCGAACGATCTCCTCAACCTGTTTTTTATCAATTGCCATATTGTCACTTCCCATTTATATAATGTGAATTAGTCCTGTTGCGGTACAAGCCACATATAGGATGAATACGGGCTCAGGGAGATTTCTTGCTCGAGTGCAGGCGATACCTCCGTATTGCCAATCAGCAGCTCTACGGATTTACCCGCAATGTGGTCATTCCAGACGGCTTCAGAGAAAGCAAATTTTACGTCCCGCTTGCTGAAGTTCGATACCACAAGCAGCGTCTCGCTTCCATTGGTCCGCGCGTATGCGAATACATCTGGGTGTGCATCGTCCAAACGTTCATACAGACCGTCGGTCAGCACACCAACCTGTTTGCGCAGAGCAATCAGCTTGCGATAATGATAATAGATCGAATTCGGGTCAGCCATCTGCTGGGCCACATGAATCGACGGATATCGTTCGTCCACTTTGATCCACGGTGTACCCGTTGTAAATCCTGCATTTTCGCTTCCATCCCATTGCATCGGTGTACGGGAATTATCCCGTGAACGCTCTTTCACAATTTGGAATGCTTCCTCGGCGGATTTGCCCCGTTCTTCCTGAAGCAGTCGGTACATATTGGTCGATTCAATATCACGGAACTCGCTAACGTCATTCCAGACCGGATTCGGCATCCCGATCTCTTCACCTTGGTATACGTAAGGTGTTCCCTGCATGCCATGTATTGTCGTAGCGAGCATTTTGGCACTCTCAGCACGATAATTTCCATCATCAGCGAAACGAGACAACGCCCGCGGTTGATCATGGTTGTTCAAGAACAACGCATTCCATCCCCCACCTGCCTGCATACCTGTCTGCCACTCACTAAACAGTTGTTTCATCGCTTCAAAATCGTAAGGCATCAGTTCCCACTTCTGTCCATTCGGATAATCCACTTTCAGATGGTGGAAGTTAAACGTCATGGAGAATTCCCGGGAAGCAGGGTTCGAATATTTGATGCAATGCTCCAGCGTAGTGGAGGACATCTCCCCAACCGTTACCATATTGTGTGGTCCAAACACCTCTTCATACATCTCTGTAATGTACTCATGCACACGTGGTCCATCGGTGTAGAACTTACGTCCGTCGCCTGGGGAAACGCTACCATCATCGTCGGGGAAACGCTGGTCCTTTGAGATCAGATTGATGACGTCCATACGGAAACCATCTACACCCTTCTCCGCCCAGAACTTGATCATGTCCCGTACTGCCTTACGTACCTGCTCGTTCTCCCAATTCAAATCAGCCTGTGTTTTGTCAAACAACGTCAGGAAATATTGTCCTGTCTGCTTATCAAACTGCCATGCAGGTCCGCCGAACTTGGATTGCCAGTTATTCGGCACACCGCCGTCCGGAGCAGGGTCTTTCCAAATATAATAATCGCGATATGGGTTATCCTTGGAAGAACGTGATTGCTGGAACCACTCATGATCCGTAGAAGAGTGATTCACCACGATATCAATCATCAGCTTCATGTCACGTGCCTTCAGACCTTTAAGCAGTTCGTCAAAATCTTCCATCGTACCAAAATCAGGATTAATCCGATAATAGTCCGCTACGTCATAACCGTTATCATGCTGTGGAGAGACATATACGGGCTGCAGCCACACGATATCAATACCGAGATGTTGCAAGTAATCCAGCTTTTCGGTCAATCCCCGAATGTCTCCGGTACCCGATCCAGTTGTATCGTTGAAACTCTTGGGATATACCTGATACACCGTGGAAGTCTTCCACCACGATGATGAAGTTGTGTTGGTTGAACTCATGTTAACGCCTCCAATAAATTGTATTGCTTATGTGGTTCTCTTGGCCTAACTCCATTTATATATTACATAACTAAACATGTATATACAAGTTGAAACTTCAATATGCTATCTTTTTCCTCTTCTACACATTCCCCATTAATGATTCCTCTGTAACAATTATTTTGAATCTTGCGTTCGAGAACTCCATGATATCTGTATCTTAAACGAAAAAACCGTCTGTTATCCCATGATTTCATGCGGGTAAACAGACGGTTCATATTCAAAGATATGATGAGTTAAAAATTCATCCGGATCTCGTTTAATTCCTTTTTCTTACAGTATGTCCGTTGAAACCATTCCTTTTCCCTGTTCCCTTTTGTTCAACTTCACCGAGGACAAGGATGCTTGTTCTTCTCTCTCCAGCTCTTCTGCACTAATCTCCCCGGAAAGCACCGCCCGCATACGTTTTTGGTCCAACAGCCCTTCCCATTTCGCCACGACAAATGCCGCAACACAGTTGCCCATCAAATTCGTGAATACTCTCATGGTATCCATGAAGCGGTCTGCACCTAGCAGTAAGGCAACAGCCGCTACCGGGAATGCATTCAGGGCTGCAGCTGTAGCAGACAGAGCAAGGAATGCGGAGCCAGGTACACCCGCCATACCTTTGGAGCTAAGCATTAACACCAGTAAAATCGTAATCTCTTGTCCCAGTGTCAGATCAATGCCAACCGCCTGAGCCAGAAAAACCGTCGCTAGCGATAGGTAGATCGAGGCTCCGTCCAGATTGAACGAGTACCCTGTCGGGACAACGAGACCGACGACAGCACGGTCACATCCTGCCTTGGTCAACTTGTCCATCATGCGGGGCATAACGACTTCCGAGGAACCTGTACCAATCGCAAGCATCACTTCGGAACGTGTATATTTTACAAATTGCAGAAAGTTCAGCCCTGTGATCCACCAGGCAGCCAGTGCAAGCATCACCAGAAACAGTAACGCTGCTCCGTAACAGGCAATAATCAGCAAACCGAAGGAGGAGAGTGTGGATGCCCCATACGCTCCAACCGTGTACGCCATGGCGCCGAATGCTCCGATTGGTGCCAGTTTCATAATGTACCCAATAATGCGGAACAAGATTCCCAATACATTTTCAATCAACGTCAGCACATTCTCCTTCGCCTTACTTTCCGTTGCTGCCAAGGCTACCCCAAACAAACAGGCAACGAGCAGCACTTGCAACAATGCATTTTGTGCAAAAGCATCTACAACACTTGTTGGAATAATATTCATAATAAAGTCGACCAAATGTGGCAGTTCAGAGCCATTGGTTTTGGCTTCGATGCCACTTGCATCAAGGGTCGAGGAGTCCACATTCATGCTTGCACCCGGACGAAGCAGATTGGCTGTGCCAAGTCCAAGGACGAGGGCAACCGTCGTTGCGATTTCAAACCACAGAATGGCTTTGAATCCAATGCGTCCAACCGATTTCAGATCACCGATTTTGGCAATGCCTGTCACGATAACCATAAAGATTAATGGAGCAATGATCATTTTGATCAACTTGATAAAACCTGTTCCGAGCGGCTGCAGCAGACTACCCAGATCAGGCCACAGAATGCCTACACCAATCCCGATGATAACCGCTACAATAATTTGAAAAAACAATGATTTCACGAATGACATGAACGCTCCCCCTGTTTTTAGGTCAATTCGGATTTCCATTTGGTTTCCGTGTAATTTTTTATAACATTTGAGCATGAACTTCAACAATGGAATTTCACGGTTTTTGTCATTCAGACCAACTATGGAGTACTAAATTGAACTTGAAACCGAAAAAGACGAATATCACGTCAGTTATCTTGACGTGATATTCGTCTTTAGCTTTGTATACCTTTTATGACTGAACAGTGATTAAAAGAGCATTACAGGGTAAGGGATTGCCCCGGTGCCAGCACACGGCCTTCCAGACCTTTGGAAGCAAGCTGCTCCACAAACTTCTCGGCATCCTGACGAATCACCGGGAACGTATCATAATGCACTGGAATTGTCAGCTTGGCATTGAACCATTCAGCGGCCTGCAGAGCATCTTCCGGTCCCATGGTGAAATGTCCACCAATAGGCAATAGTGCTACGTCGATATCATGGCGGTCACCAATCATTTTCATATCACCGAACAGACTAGTATCTCCGGCATGCAAAATGGTTTTGCCACCAATGTTAATAATATATCCTGCAGGCAATCCTGCGTACATAATCCGTTGTTCCTCTTCCAGTACGATACCGGACGTATGGAAAGCCTGAATCATTTTGGCTTGCGCAAAGCCAAGATCCACCGTTCCACCCATGTTCATGCCAAGGGTGTCCAGGCCTTTCCATGACATATATGTAGCCAGTTCCACAATCGCAACCACCTTAGCATTGTTAGCCTTGGCGATGGGTTCAGCATCCAAAATGTGATCCATATGTGCATGTGTCAGTAAAACGGCATCGGTCTTGATGTCTTCCGGTTTGGTGACAGCAAGTTCATTGCCACGCAGGAAAGGATCAATGATCAACGACTTCTCTTCTGTGCCCAGTTGTACACTGGAGTGTCCGTGGTAAGTAATATTCAACAACTTGGTATCCTCCTGACATATGCGTTCGTTTGGTTTGATTTTCAACCCATATTATAATTCAAAACTCTTCGCCAAAGCAAAATGATGTCTCATCTCTGCATTCGATAAACCCGTGCTTCATATGGCTGAAGAAGTATCGCACCCTTATCGGTGGAATATCGTCTGCTGACATTGCTAATGACCGTCTTGGCATTTTCATCGTTCCAACCCTCAGGCCATTGCATCTCAGGCTCATGTTCACGGAAATTCAGAATAACAAGCATCTGCTCATCATCCAGCGTCCGGGTATAGGCATAAATATCGGGATCATTGGGCAAAAGCAGCTCGTATTCCCCATAGATAAGTACTTTATGTTGTTTGCGAAGAGCGATTAGTTTACGGTAATAATGCAAAATGGACTGGGGATCACGTTCGGCATCCTCCACATTAATCTCAGGATAATTCGCATTCACCTGAATCCATGGCTCACCATCGGTAAATCCGGCATGTTTCGTATCATCCCACTGCATCGGTGTACGGGCATTATCACGACTCTTGCGCCAGATCGCTTGCATGACTTCATGTTTCGCTCGCCCTTGTCCAATATGCTGCCGATAATAATTCATCGTTTCAATATCCCGATAATCCTCAATATTAGGGAAAGCAACATTGGTCATGCCGATTTCTTCCCCTTGATAAATGTAAGGCGTACCCTCAAGGGTGAGCATCCAAGTAGCCAGCATCTGGGCAGAGCGCACCCTGTACTTTCCATCATCACCGAAACGGGATACCGGACGCGGCTGGTCATGATTGCCCATATAATTGGCATTCCAGCCTCTGTCATGCAGCACGGTTTGCCAGCGGCTCATAATTTCTTTCAGCTCGGGCAGCTTCCACTCTCGATAGTTCCATTTGCCGATTCCAGATGATTGAGCGTCCACAAACATATGCTCAAACTGGAACACCATATTGAGCTCATTCCGATCTGTCCCAACATAAGCCAGCGCCTGTTCCGGTCCAAGCCCGGAAGTCTCTCCAACAGTCATTGGACCATACGGCTTCAGGATCATGTCGTTAAGTTTATTCAGAATCGAATGCACCTGCTCGAGGTTGGAAAAAAGCTGGTACGCAGGAACGACCGGCAGATTATCCGGATTATGTGCGCTGGGTAACCCCTCCGCCTTGCCGATATGCGCCACCGCATCGAAACGGAAACCATCCACACCCTTTTGCAACCACCAATGCACCATCTCATACATCTCTTCTGCCATCTGTGGATTGTTCCAATTCAGGTCAGGCTGGTGTTCTGTATAGAGATGCAAATAATATTCATTCGTCTCCGGATCAAGCTTCCACACAGATCCCCCAAAGTAAGACTCCCAGTTGTTTGGAACCTGACCATTTTTGCCTGAACGCCAAATATAATAGTCCCGTTTCGGGTTCACTTTCGATGAACGTGACTCGGCAAACCACGCATGTTCATCCGACGTATGATTCAGTACCAGATCCATCATGATCTTGAGACCGCGCTTGTGCGCCTCAGCCAGCAAACGGTCAAAATCCTCCATCGTGCCATACTTACGTAAAATGGAGTAATAATCACGGATATCGTATCCGTTATCATGACCAGGTGAATCGTAGATTGGACAAATCCAAATTACATCCACGCCCAGATCAGTCAAATAATCGAGCTTGTCATATATCCCCTGCAAGTCACCCTGACCGTCCCCATCCGAATCTTTGAAGCTGTTGGGATAGATCTGGTACACCACACTCTCTTTCCACCAAACGATATAGACCACCTCGCTTTCATCACTCTTTACTATATAACCCGTTAGTATGTTTTATCCGAAATGTCCCTCTTATAAACAGAAAAGATCCATGAACACAAAAAGACCCGATCATTAACTGCTATTCGCAGTTCATTTTCGAGTCCTTCTCTGTGAGAAGATGAATAAGGCAAACCCTATGTATCCAATCCAGGCACCCACTGTATTCAAAATAATGTCATCGACATCAAACGAACCAACACGGGTAATCAATTGCATAATCTCAACAGCTAACAAAAGTAAGACGACAATACCTGTAAATGGTAAAAACTTTCGGCACCTGCGGAATAACCAGGGAATCCATATCCCATGCGGGATGAACAAAACAATGTTCCCGAACAGATTCTTCACCCAGGCTTCCGTATGGTATCTGTTCTTCTGAAAAAGAAGAGGCTTGATTGTCTCTAATGGTACCAGATTATATTGATAATTCACGCCAGGCGTTCTCCCGCTGACAAAGAGCAAGTTACCCATAATCAACACATATAACAATGCCATACATGCGACGATTGTGAGCATCCACCTGGAGTGGAGCCACGAACGTTCGTTCATTGTCTGAATTCCTCCGACCTTTTTTCCCGCGGAGCGGTAAGGTCTATTTTAAAGGGATATAGATCTTCATGTCCAGCTGCTCAGGCGTGGAGTTCCATACATCCACCGTGAACCCGGCATATAAACCGCCAGGAATTTCAATGGGAAAATAGCTAGGCTTCAGTACTTTTTTTGTCATTTTCCATGCTGTTCATCAAGAGAGGAAATATAATATGTTTTTTTACTAGAGCAAGCCCTTCAACTGTCTGCCTCATCCTACCCCATCGTTACCTAAACAGAACCTAAACTACAGCAGTGAAAATTTAGCTGGTTTTTATCCATTTCGTTAGCTTCTATTTAACTTGGGCAACTAGAATTGTAAATGAGGCAGCATTGAAAATATGTTCCTCGTAACCGTAGCTTCCGTTGGATTTCTGGATCATTCGAAGAATTAACACAGAGAAAATAAAATTTACGAGAAGGAGGACGCATGATCCTAACCATAAAAGCGCTCGTTGAAGGTAGGGGGGATGAACGGCTGGACGTTCGCAACCTTTGTATTAAACTCCGCAATATTGTCGGCACTGTTTCCAAAGACTTAGCGGGACTATATCTTGACTCAATCGAAGTTAGAATCTTAAAAAAACAAGAGCAAATGAAAAAAAATATTAATGTATAGTGGGAGTGTTTATCATGTCAATTAATAGGGACAAGCTGCAAGAAACTTTGGACCCTGCCCTTCGGGTTCGTCCCCGCGTAGGATGGGCGGTTCTCACATATTTCCTCTACAGCGCCGTTTTTTACGCGATCTTCTTGCTCAACGGCATCGACTACACTCGAGTGGGTGAGAGTGAGCGAACCCTTCTTCTCTGGTATATAGCACCGCTGTCCGGCGGTGCGGTGCTGACCATCACAATGGTCACGATCTACGGTTGGTGGCGTCCTAGCCTGGTTGAAAGGCGGCGTCTTTCTCGATGGACAATGACTCTGCCGATTATCATGATGGTCATCGCGATCGTGAACATGCTGACCGGCGATTTCAGCCGGGTCACCCCCCTCATGTGGCTGTATCTCATTTTCGGCAGTATCATGGTTGGCTTCAATGAGGAGATGATTAACCGAGGTCAGTTAATTGTTGCTCTGCGCAGCCGATTCGGCGAAACCGGGGTCTGGCTGCTCTCAACAGCGATGTTCGCAATCTTCCACCTGCCGAACATGTTCTGGGGCATCGGAGCGGGTGCCCTGTTCCAGGTAGTGATCGCTTTTGGCCTTGGTTCGATCTTCTATCTTGCTCGGCGGTCTACCGGATCACTCGTGGCCTCCATATTCCTGCACGGGTTCTGGGACTTGAGCGTCTTCTCAGCGAATGGCGCATCGGCGTTACCCATCGCTGGTTTACTAGCTCCGTTGTTGGTGATCGCTGCAGTGATCACGGTTCCGATCATCCTTCGTCGTGAAAAGCGGCGCGATAACGCACAAAGTGTGTCACGACCAGTCGGCTGATTCATACAAAAATCCCCTTGTGCAATAAGGAGTGATCTCTGATGAAGGTATATGAACCCAACAGAGATCAACCTAATGTACAAGGGGATTTCATTGTTAAATACTACTTATTTAACCTTTCCAGTGTCCGGACACCGGATGAATGCCCCAGATATCAGTCGCATACTCACTGATGGTGCGATCACTGGAGAAAATGCCGGAATGAGCCGTATTCAGCACTGCCTTGTGTGTCCAGCCCGATACATCGCGATACGCCGAATCAATGGCAGCATGCGCATCGGCATAGGCAGCAAAGTCACGTAACACAAAGTACTCGTCACCATGGGCCAGCAAGGAATCATAGATATCCCAGAATTCACCATCACGCTCACAGAACACTCCCGGGTGTACCAGCTGCTCCACGACCTCACGAATTCGCTCATCTTGCTGTACAATCTCATTCGGCCGATAACTGCCGGATCGGTAATATTCAAGCACCTCGTCTGCACTCAGACCAAAGATAAACATATTGTCTTGACCGACCTGCTCTGCCATCTCGACATTTGCGCCGTCCATGGTACCAATGGTTAACGCTCCGTTCATCATAAACTTCATGTTCCCCGTACCGGAGGCTTCCTTACCTGCGGTTGAAATCTGTTCGCTGACGTCCGCGGCTGGAATGATTTTCTCGGCAAGAGAGACCGAGTAGTTTTCTAGGAAAAATACCTGTAAACGATCTTTCACAGCAGCATCACGATTGACCGTATCTGCCACCGTGTTAATCAACTTGATAATTTTCTTGGCAAAATAATAACTCGGCGCTGCCTTAGCTCCAAAAATAAATGTACGTGGCACGATATCAAACGAAGCATCGCTCTTGAGACGGTTATACAAATGCATAACATGCAGAATGTTCAGCAGCTGCCGTTTGTATCCATGCAGCCTTTTCACCTGTACGTCAAAGATGGAATCCGGATTGACCGCCTTTCCGGTATGATCCAGGATGTACGCGGCCAGTCGCTCCTTATTATTACGTTTAATGGAATGGAACTGCTGCTGGAATGAAGCATCGTCTGCAACGCCTACCAGCTCATTCAGTCTGCCCGGCTCCCTAATCCACTCACTTCCAATCGTATCTGTGATCAGATTCGACAGCTTCGGATTGGCATGCATCAGCCAGCGGCGATGGGTAATGCCATTGGTTTTGTTATTGAAGCGCTCGGGATATAGAGCATAGAACGGAGCCATCTCCCGTTCCTTCAATATTTCGGTATGCAATGCCGCGACACCGTTGACGCTATGACTGCCCACAATCGCCAGATGAGCCATTCGCACCTGATCATTCGCAACAATCGCGAGATGCTGAATACGATCTTGGTCTCCGGGATAACGTTCGAGCAGCATCCCGCAGAAACGTTTGTTAATCTCTTCAATAATCATGTAGATGCGCGGCAGCAGCTTGCTGATCATGGCTACAGGCCACTTTTCAAGCGCCTCACTTAGCGTTGTATGGTTGGTATACGATACGGTGCGGGTCGTAATATCCCACGCTTCATCCCATCCATAGCCTTTGACATCAATCAGAATGCGCATCAGTTCGGGAATCACGAGTGTTGGATGCGTATCGTTGATATGGAACGCCACTTTATCCGGCAATCGATCATACGAAAGCTCCAGCTTATTAAATGTACGCAAAGCACTCTGTACGCCTGCCGAGCACATGAAATATTGCTGTTTCAGACGGAGCAGCTTGCCCTCGTATTGGGAATCATCCGGGTACAAGAACTCCGAGATCGATTCTACCGAACGGCTGTAATCCAGATATCCGTAATAGTTCGAAGGGGTATCGAGTGAAGTCTCCCGCTTGGGCTCCGCACTCCACAATCGCAAGGTGTTTACATGGGGCTGGCCATAACCAATCACAGGCACATCATATGGTACAGCTACCACTGATTCGGCATCCTTCGTGACAAATTGATAATGCCCATCCTGTTCATAAGCCTCCACACGGCCCCAGAACTGCACTTCCACCTTTTTGTCCGGACGACGCACTTCCCATTCATTGCCCTTCTCAAGCCAATTATCGGGTAATTCCACCTGATTGCCGTTAATAATTTTTTGCTCAAACAAGCCATATTTATATCGGATTCCGCATCCATGTCCTGCATAGCCAAGGGAAGCCAGTGAATCCAGAAAACAGGCCGCGAGTCTTCCCAGACCTCCGTTGCCAAGCCCTGCGTCCGCTTCCTGTTCTTCCACTTCTTCCAAAGAGAAACCCAATTCAGCCAGACTGTCACGAACGAGTTCCAATTCATTCACATTTAACAGGTTGTTGCCGAGCAGACGTCCAATCAGGAATTCCAGCGAGAAGTAATAGACCTGTTTATCCTGGCGCTGCTTAAACCCCTGATTCGACGCCGCCCAATCTTGACCCGCATATTCGCGGATCATGCTTCCAAGTACGTGATAGACATCCTCCTGCGTTGCTTCTGCTAGTGGTTTGCCCAATTTGCTGACCAGATTGCGTCTAAAAATACTCTTGAACGTTTCCTTGTTGTCAAACAAAAGAAGGTTCCTCCCGGTGAAATCCTGTAGGATGTGGCGGTTCACACTTGTTTCTTACACATGAGTGCTACACCTTTCAAAGCTACACTTTCGGCTAAGAGCCCGTTCCGGTTACGAATCGTTCTTCCGATCGCTGTTGTCTCTCAAATTTCTTGATGAACCTTATAAAAGGTTGAAATTTGGAGACAAAGGCGAACGCTGACGCTTCTTCAGAATCGATTTCGTCACCTCCACTGCGTTAGCACATATAACCGTAGCTTTAGCTGTGGCTCCCATGCTTCAAAGAAACATGAACCTTAAATCCATCCTACAGGATTTTTATTTTATATATATTTATAGATGATATCGGTTAAGTGTTGATATTAGATAATAGTACTCTTCGCCAGAATATAAGGGTTCGACGGGTCGCCGATCAGCGTCTGGCCGCCGCTTAGCTTCACATCTTTGTCGAGAATGACGTTCTCCAGAACGGCGCCTTCTCCGATGTAGCATTTTTGCATAATAATGGAGCCTTTAATTTTGGCACCTTTCGCCACATGCACCCCACGGAACAGGATGCTGTCCTCCACTTCCCCACCCACAATACAGCCGTTCGCGAGCAAGGAATGTTTGACCTCAGCAGAGTCCAGGTATTTGGCAGGTGCCTCGTATTTAATCTTGGTTTGAACAGGCTGTTCCTTGAACAGCTGCTCATACAATCCGCTATTCAACAATTCCAGACTGTTGCGGTAATAGCTATCAATCGAATTGATCACGGCATGATAGCCATCATAGGCATATGCAGCAATGTTCAAGCCATCCGGATTTTTCTGAATCACATCACGGAAGAAATGGCTTTCGCCATGAGCGATGCAGCGCTGCACCTGGCGCAGGAACAGTTCTTTTTCCATAATGAAAATTTCTGTATATATATTCGGGTGATCGGCGCTTTGGTGAATGTCCACCACATTACCGTTCCCGTCATCTTCAACTTTGACACAGGCGTCATGTTCAGGCAGCAGTTTATCCACTTTTTTGCAGACCAGCGTTACATCCGCGCCCTTGCTTATATGGTACCTGTACACATCCTGCAGATCTGCTTTGGTTACGTGCCGACTACCTGCATGGACAACATATTGCCCTGAACCCCGGCGGAAAAAATCGAGATTATTGTGAAAATGCTGCAAATCCCCTTGTGACGTATCGGTCGGATCGTTCCAGTCCGGTGGCAAAATAAACATGCCGCCATGCTTGCGATCCAAATCCCACGGCTTACCGTCTCCCAGATGATCCATGAGTGAACGGTACTTGCGACGCACAAATACACCGATACTCTCAATGCCAGCATTCATCATATTGGATAATACAAAATCAATCAGACGGTAACGCCCGGCATAAGGCACCGCGGCTCCGCAGCGAAAGTACGTCAATTCCTTCAATTCCTCAAGCTCATGGTCAAGGTTAATAACTCCGATCAATGGTTTCATCGCATGCACCGTCCTTTGGGGTTTAGATTAGGCTTTACTTGTCATTCCCTCGAGAAGCTGACGTTCCAATTCTTCCTGATCGACCAGCAATATATCACTCTCATCCTCAGGGGCGGGTGACAGATGTAATCCATCCGGGATCACCAATCCTTCGGCGATAATAGCTTTGTGAATGCGTACATTTTGACCGATCTTCACTTTTGGCATGATCACTGAATCGGTTACGGAACTGTTCTCTCCCACCTCAATACCGTAGAACAACACCGAGTGTTTAACCTCACCATGTACCACACTACCTTCACTGATGATGCAATTCCGTACCTTCGCCGATGGTGAAATATATTGCGCAGGCTGATTCGGATTACGAGTATAGATACGCCAGTCCGGGTCGTTCAGATTAAACGGCGTTTCCTCATCCAGCAGGTCCATATTGGATTCCCACAGACTGTGGATTGTACCGACGTCCTTCCAATACCCTTCAAATGGATAAGCGTATAGTGATTTTTCATTTTCAAGCAGCAAGGGAATGATATCTTTGCCAAAATCATAGGAGGTGGATGCCTGCTGTTCGTCCTGGATCAGGAAGCGTTTCAGTACATCCCACTTGAAGAGATAGATACCCATGGAAGCAAGCGTGCTCTTGGGTTCAGGAGGTTTTTCTTCGAATTCATAGATGCGATAATCATCGTGGGTGTTGAGCAACCCGAACCGGCTGGCTTCTTCCAACGGAACGTCAATGACCGATATGGTGCAATCTGCATCCTTTTCTTTATGGTATTGAAGCATTTTCTCGTAATCCATTTTATAGATATGATCCCCTGACAAGATGAGCACATGCTCAGGATCAAATTGTTCGATAAAATTCAGGTTACGGTAGATGGCATCCGCCGTACCACGGTACCAGTTACTGCCGTCTTCACGTTCATGAGGAGGAAGTACATATACCCCGCCATTTTTGCGGTCCAGATCCCAATCACTGCCAATGCCGATATAGGAGTGCAGCACCAGGGGTTCGTATTGGGTTAATACACCGACTGTGTCGATGCCAGAATTGGAGCAATTACTTAGAGGAAAATCAATGATGCGGTAGGTTCCGCCAAAATAAACAGCAGGCTTGGCCAGTGATTTGGTCAATCCCTTTAATCTTTTGCCTTGCCCTCCAGCGAGCAGCATCGCTACAACTTCTTTTTTTGCCATCATTACAGCCTCCTCCATGTGCATTCGTTCTAAATCATTTCAGAGCCCATAATCCGATATGCTGTTGTGTGGACACTTTTGTCATGATTAGGAGCATGCTGTACAGACTATGTTGCTCGGAAATTCCAGCCAAACGTTATTCTTTGTAATGTCTGAAAGTAGATGATACATGCAGAATTGCCTGTACTTGTTGTGTAGAGGTGATAGGTGGATGTAAAAATCAAGGTGTACCCCGTGTAAAATGCAATACACTACTCCTATATAACATTAAACACGAAACGGGCTGAGGAATCTTGCTGGAAAACTTCGACAAAAGTTTAAGTGGATATCACTCCTTCCTTTATGCCGCTGTTATTAAATATTGTATTCGCTGATGGGTCTGCAAAATCCTTTTGGAAAACTTTTGGGGATTTAATTATCGCTTAACATTCGCCCGACAACCTGCTCCTTTGAAGCAACATAGCGCTCATTGCACTCACATGTAAAGAAAAAAACGCAGAAACCAAGTTATGGTTTCTGCGCTCCAATAATTACGGATACGATGCTCTCCTGCAGCTGATCTGCATTTTCCGTTTGATACGGATCGGCATTGAAAATAATAGCATCGGCAATATAGCCTTCTGCAATCTGTCCCAATTCGTTGCCACGACCCAGAATATCAGCAGCGTTTGACGTCGCAGATTGCCACGCCTCTGCCCGGGTCAGGCCATAATCGATCAGCGTATCCAGTTCTTGCAGATTATAGCCATGCAGTGAAGGTGTTGCGTAATCGGTACCGAAACCGAAACGGACTCCTGCTCTTTTGGCATATCCGATGGCTGTAGAATGAGCTTCAGCAGCGCGCGCTGCACGATCACTGATGACAGTAGGCAACGCCAGCACGCCTTTTGGATCTGCGGCAATACGATATATCGATGTGGTCGGCACAAAGGCCGTTCGGGACTGCGCAAGCCTGCCCGCCTGATCCTCTGATAAGAACATTCCATGTTCCACGGATTCCACCCCGGCCTGAATAGACCAGTCTATCGTCACTCCACCCCAGGTATGAACCAGCACCTTTTTATGGTGAGCATGGGCATGGCGAACGATGAACGCAAACTCTTCCTCCGAGAATACAGGATCGAGCACTTGTTCCGTAGGGGCTCCCAGCCCACCTGTAGCCATAATTTTAACCCATCCCGCGCCTGTATCAAAAATTCCGTTCAGCCGTTGTTCCAGATGCTTCACACCACGGGCATCTGCCGCTCCCAGCATTTCGCTGCTGGTTTCAACTCTTAAGGGGTGTTGATAGTGCTGAGCGAGATGTCGAGCGGTGCTTGGTAACAATCCGCCTGCATCTCGCGCCGTGGTTACTCCCGTCCGGAGGGTGGCTGCAAAAGCTTGCGCCTGCATCACCTCAACCTCGTGGCTGTCACGTTTCAATTGATCCGCATGGTCAAAGTCTGTCCAGGCCAGATGTGTATGAAGATCAATAACTCCGGGACTTATCCATATATCTGTACCCGGAAGCAATGCGTTATCATTCTGCGGCACGGATTCTGTAACAGATGCAAACCGGCCATTCTGAATCGAGATATCGAACCGTTTGCCTTCAATGCCTGCTATAAAGATATGTTTGAAGCTTTGCTCTTTCGATTTTACCTGGGTCATATTCATTTCCCCCAAACGAGGCGAACAGCCTGGACTGCTTGCTCATGGTCCTCATTTAATAATGCCGCAATGGTCGCAACAGCTTCCTCCACTCCTGCCAAGGACGCATTAACTCCAAAATGATTAATTCTCAGAAGCTGACCAAAAAGTTCTCCATCCCCCGGAGCAACGATGCCAATCGGCTGATCGATATGCAACTTCTTCTCCCCGGAAATTCGAACCGTCGTAGTCAGTGTCGAATATGTTCTGTTATCTTTTTGCCAAGGCTCCAGACCCAGGACCTGAATTCCCGCTATAGCAGATAACGCAGCCTGTTCATGACGCTTGATCACCTGCTCCAAGCCTTCAGACTCAATAGCTGTCAAAGCCAAAATCAGTGCTCTGGCTTCCAGCGTTGGAATGTTGGGAGGAACGCGGACGGGTGCAGCCCCATCGCCTGGTGGCTTCAGATCAAGCAAAGACAGGATGGAGTTGCGCGGTGCATGTGCATTGGATTCGAGAAATTCCCATCCACGCGGCGAAATGCTTACTGCGCTGATGCCGTTAGGCCCGGCCAGGGCTTTTTGTGCACCCACAGCTACAAAATCAACGCCCCATTCATCGACCAGCAGAGGCTCTCCCCCAATCGCTGATACAGAGTCACTCACCGTAATCAGGTTATGGGCACGCGCAATCTTTATAATTTTTTCTGCGGGATTCGACCCGCCTGTAACCACCTCTGCTTGAACAAAGGATAGTGCGGACGGTTGATACTTTTCAATCGCAGCAGCTACCTTCTCCACAGGTACAACTTCATCAAAAGGAACTTTGACTTCAATAACCGTTGCCCCTCCACGTTCAAGCCACTGACCAAACAAACTGCCATAAGGCCCTGTTACGACATTAACTATCGTACGACCCGGTGCAGATATTCCAGCTGCCACGGCCTCTATGCCCAAGATGGCCTCACCCGGGATGATCACCGGAGGATACTTTGTATTCAAAAGGTTGGAGAGCAATTGCGTAAGTGTATCGTATTCCGACAGGGTAAGGGGTATGTTTCCTTTATATTGTTGGCTCATATAAACCTCCTATAGAACTTGATTTCGGCATCTTTGGAACTGCGGACAGCAGCTCTCGGCTGTATGCCGTTTCAGGTCGTGTGAAGAATTGATCTTTGGGACTAATCTCCACCAGCTGACCCTGCCGCATGACTGCTACCGTATCGCTAATGGCATGGATAACTCCAAGATCATGAGAAATGAACAGAAACGTAAGATTAAGTTCCCTCTTAAGTGAATTGAACAAATCGAGCACACTCCGCTGCACAGAAACATCCAGTGCACTTGTCGGCTCATCCGCAATTAGCAGACTCGGCTCTACGCTTAAAGCGCGTGCAATGGCGATCCGTTGGCGCTGACCGCCGGAGAATTCATGCGGATACTTGTCCAGTGCCCTGCTTTCCAACTGAACACGGGCCAAGAGATCTCTCGATCTTTTCTCCACCTGTGAACGGTCTACAATGCGATGAAACAACAGCGCTTCAGCAAGAATCTGCCGAATGGAATGTTTGGGATTCAGTGAAGCATCCGGATTTTGGAAAATCATCTGTATGCTTTTATACTGCTCACGACTTCTCTTCTTCTTTAATTGCTGATCTCCCAGCAAAATCTGCCCCTCATCTGGCGTAATTAACCCGGCAATGACTCTCGCAAGGGTAGATTTGCCCGAACCGGACTCACCAACAAGACCAAGCGTGGTATGCCTCTGAAGATTTAGTGTGATGTTATCCAGCGCAGTAAAGTCACCATATTGAACCGTAACATTCTGAACCTGCAAAGCTAGTTCCATAGTTATTCGCTCCCTTCTAGCTTCGGTAAAGGAAGCACCGAGTTAATAAGCATCTCGGTGTAAGGATCTTGCGGGTTTTGCAAAAGGCCAAGCGAATCCCCGTGCTCCACGATCCGCCCTTGCTTCATCACGCACAGCTTCGAGCACAGCGTCGCTGCAATCGCCAGATTATGTGTTACAAACACCATGGCGAATCCCAGTTCACGCTGCAAACGTTGGATCGTTTCTATAATTTGACGCTGCACAGTAACGTCCAGTGCCGTTGTTGGCTCATCACAGAGCAGAATGCCTGGCTTGCACGCCAGAGCCAATGCAATGACTACCCGCTGACACTGCCCACCTGACAGCTGGCTAGGGTATCGATCCTCACGCTTCAATGAGTCGGGAAGCCCCAACAGTTCAAGTAATTCCAGCGCTGCTACCCTGGAGGCCTTCCTGCTTACCTTTTGCCTGTAATAGACAACTTCCGCCAGCTGTTTAACAACGGGACAGAGCGGATCGAGCGCACCTCTCGGGTCTTGAAACACCATGGCGCTGTTCACATCACTCCGAATGGTTCCACCCGTCTGCTCCACACCGCTTGGTAACAGTCCCAGAATGGAACGAAGAGTTAGTGATTTACCGGAGCCGGATTCACCTACTAATCCCAGGCTCTCCCCTCGCCCAAGCGAGAAATGTACATCTTGAACTAATTTTTGATTTGACTTGGTTGACAGAGATAGTGCCTTGACTTCAAGAATCGGTTCAGTGGACATTATTTTTTCCTCCATACATCGGCCAATCCATCACCGACAAGCGACAAAGCAATTCCCGTGTAAACGACTGCAAATCCCGGAACTGCCGAGAGCCACCAGGCTGTCGTGATAAAGGATTGTCCATCCGAGATCATCGTGCCCCAATCCGGGGTCGGTGGTGCGATGCCAATGCCCAGGTATCCAAGTGTAACAATCGCCACCAGCAGCCCCACCATATCCGTCATGAGGACAACGATCGCCTGAGGTAATACATTGGGCAGGAGATGACGAAGGATAATCCGTATTCCCGGCAAGCCCAACGTCTGTGCGGATGCGATCCATTCCTGCTTGCGGTACGATGCACTCAGCCCCCTGACGACACGTGCAAAGACAATCCAGCCAACGAGCATAAACGTAATATAAATCCCCCGCTCACCTGCTCCACTGGCAAAAGCCACGATAATGACGATGAGATAAAAAGGGAAAGCGATAAATGTATCGGTGACCAACGATATGATCTTATCAGTCCATTTTCCGTAATACCCTGCGAGCATCCCTAGAAATACGCCCATGCAAAAAGGTACAATTTCCGCCAGCACCATAATGCTCAAATCGGTTCGCGCGGCATAAATCAGTCTAGTGAACAAATCGCGTCCCAGTTGGTCTGTGCCCAACCAATGTTCAGCAGATGGAGGTTGCAAAAAGGCACTCAAATTTTGCTCCGAAGGGTCATAAGGACTAATCCACGGTATGATTACAGTCAAGATGATCAGCACGGCAAACATCACACTTCCCACAAGAAGGGAAGGAGTTTTCAATATACGATTCATGAGACTGGTGTTTTGGCTGTCTTCATATAACTGGGGTTCTATTTGTATCGTTTTCATGGTTTTCCTTTCGTTCTGGGATCAAGCCACCTGGAAAGAAGCTCTATCAGGAGACTGATGATCACGACAGATACAGCACAGTAAAGGGCTATGCCTTGAATGACCGGGAAATCCCGTTTGGAAATGGAACTAAACAAAAGACTGCCAATTCCTTTGATACCAAATACCTGTTCAACGACCAATGTGCCGCCAATGAGATAAGAGATATTAACGCCAAGAAGAATCAGCGTCGGAAGCGCCGCATTGCGCAGGACATGTTTGAATAGAATGACCCGGCTCGGTAATCTCGCAGCCTTCAATGTAACTACAAAATCAGATTCCAGTACTTCAAGCATCTGGGCTCTCAATGAACGGACCAATGTCGGAATCTGTGAAAAAGCCACGGTTATGGCGGGAAGTGTCAAACTGTATAAGGTGCCCCACCACCCTTCCCCAACTCCACCAACGGGAAACCAGTGAAGATGAACACTCAGCAGCAGAATCAAAAGGATGCCAACCCAGAAGATTGGCATACCTAGAGTTACCGTAGGAAAAATACGTATCAAATGATCCAGCAGCTTATCCTTGTGTGTAGCGGCCAATGTAGCAAGCACGAGTGCAATGACAATTGACAATGCACATGCCATGCCAATGAGCAGCAAGGTAACGGGTGCCCGATCAGCAATCAACTCTCTAGTCGAGGTTCCGTTAATAATGGAATTGCCGGTATCCCCCTGAGTGAACAGTGTCTTCACAAACCGTATAAATTGTTCCCCCAGCGGCAGATCCAACCCGAGAGCATGGTGCATGCTCTCCACGGCCTCGGGGGTGCTGTACTCGCCAAGAATCATTTTAGCAGGATCTCCTGGTACCATTCTGATGAGAAAAAAGACTGCTGTCATCACACAAAGGATCACTGCCAACGCTCTTCCCACAGTGCTGATCAACCAGAACTTATTCATTTCTGAATACGAACGTCTTCAAAACGCACACTTCCATTAGGCAAAACAACAATGCCATCTACTGAAGAACGAACGCCAATCAGAATATCCGGATAATAAAGCGGAATGTAAGGCACTTCATCGGCAAGCGTTTGAAGCAATTGGGAGTATATTTCGGCACGGCCATCGCCGTCCGGTGTTTGTTGACCTTTATACAGAAGCTTGGTTACTTCATCATTGGTGTAATGCGTCCAGTAAGATTTGCTGAAGCCATCAGGGTCAGTCTGGAACGCAACGATTGAGTTCGCTTCCGGAGAATCGGCTTGCCCACTGTTCAGCATCGCTGCGAAATCATAAGCAAAGAATCGTTCACGGAAGGTAGCCAGTTCAATCGATTCAATCTCGATATTAATGCCAATTTGTTTTCCCGCTGCCTGAATGATTTGCGCTTCTTGCGCTCTGGTGCTGTTGCCGGAAGCTACAAGCAGTTTTGTAGTGAATCCATCAGGGAAGGCCGATTTGGCCAGTTCCGCTTTGGCTGCATTTACATCAAAATTTAATGCCTTGAGAGTATCATTCGAATTGTAAGGAATCGTTGTAGGCAGCAATGAATTAGCAGTCTGTGCGTAACCAAAGGTAAGCGCCTTAGTCAGACCGTCACGATCAAGTGCCAGAGCCAATGCCCGGCGAACATGCACATCGGAAAAATGCTTATCCAACGTATTAAAGAACAATTGCTCTGTCACCCAGCTGCCGTTGGTTACAACGGTTGTATCCGCGCCATTTTTGATTTCATCAGCATTTTGCAGAGCCAGCGACTCAATCGCATCTACTTCTCCCGCCTTCAACTGGTTGATTGCTTGGCTATCATCTTCTATCAGCTTGTAAACCAGCTTATCAACCGATGGCTTTCCTTCTTGCCAGTAGTGAGTGTTCTTCGTAAAGGTTACATCGCCTGCAGGGTCCCACTGTTCAACCACGAACGGTCCTGTACCTATCGGCTTCTTGAAAAATTCTTCCTCGGTAACTCCGCCAAAATTGTTCGGAATAATACCGTTCGAGAAGTTGGAAAGCTCAGAGATAAATGGCGTATACGGCCCTTTAAGCGTAATCACCAATGTATGGCTATCCGTTACTTTGACAGTGTCTACCTTGGCCGATATTGCCAATGGGCCACCCACCTTCAAATGCCGCTCCAGCGAGAATACGGCATCCTCAGCCGTAACATCTGTGCCGTTGGAGAACTTCAAGCCATCACGCAACACAAACGTATACGTCAAACCGTCATCACTGATGTTATGCGACTTGGCAAGCCAGTCCACAATCTCGCCCTTGTTGTCAAAAGCAACCAAAGGTTCAAATACTTTATCAATGGCAAAAGCATTGTTCGATGTAATCTGATTATGCAAATCAAACGAGGTTACGGAAGCCGGCCGACCATATACAAAAGTCCCCCCCGTTGCAGTCTCGTCCGTCTTTGAATTTTCATCCGTACCTTGGCTCGTGCCTGGCTGGGCTGCTGCATTGGGAGCAGGATCATTGGTCGATCCGGAGCAACCGCTAACGATTACCAATAATAGAACGGCTAACGCTCCTACCCATAATGACTTTCTCGTTGATGATTTAAACTGTGACATGACTGACTCTCCCCTTCCAATAAAGCTTATGTGTTTAGTATGGATTGATTATGGATTAAAGCACCCCCTCTGTCAAACAAAAAATAATGACTATTGCGAGATAAAACTATTTTATCCAATGAAGGAAATGAATCCGTATTTATAAGGCTCAGAAGCACGTGACACACCAAAAAAGCCAGAATATATTCTGGCTCTCTCTTTGTTCTTAACTTTATATGATTTTGCGGAATAGCTCCATCACTTCATCCCTGGAAGGTTGATACGGATTGCCCGGTGCACAGGCATCTTTCATGGCATTATCCGCCAGCAATTCAACATCAGGGTCTTTCACACCCAATTCTGACAGTTTCTCAGGAATGCCTACCTCCTTGGAAAGCTGACGAATGGCTTCGATCACGTACTCCGAGCACTCCTCATCCCGTTTTCCTTTTACATCCATACCGATTGCTTTGGCAATATGACGGAATTTACCTGGCACATGCTTTGCATTCAATTCCTCTACATAAGGGAGCAACATCGCGTTACATACCCCATGCGGAAGGTCATAGACTCCACCAAGTTGATGGGCCATCGCATGTACATAGCCCAAGCCTGCATTGTTAAAAGCAATCCCGCCAAGAAAACACGCATACGTCATATGCTCTCTTGCTTCCAGATCACTACCATCCCTGACCGCTCTGGGCAAATATTCAAAGATCAGCTCAACGGCAGCAGCCGCTGTAGCACTCGTCACCGTGAACCCGCCAGGCGTCACCATGGCTTCCACCGCATGGGTCAATGCATCCATGCCCGTGGCCGCTGTAAGACTGGCTGGCTTGCTCAGCATCAGTTCCGGGTCATTCACCGACAAGTCAACGAGACTGTTTCGATCCACCATCACCATTTTCACCTTACGTTCCTCATCTGTAATCACGTAGTTCATGGTCACCTCACTCGACGTGCCAGCCGTTGTGTTAATGGCAACAAGCGGCACGGACTTGTGTTTCGATTGATGCAAACCTTCATAATCACGGATATGTCCACCGTTGGTTGCTACAATGCCAATTCCTTTGGCAGCATCCTGAGGTGAACCTCCGCCTATCGATATAATGGCGTCACAGCCATGATCCTGAAATACCTGAAGTCCGTCATGTACATTCTGACAGGTGGGATTGGGCTGAACCTCATCATATACCACATAGTCTAACCCTGATTTTCTTAGTATAGACAGCACTTGTTCAGCAACGCCGGAAGAAATCAATCGACGATCAGTTACGACAAGCGCTTTGCGAATACCCATATTCTCAATCATCTTGCCTGCTTCGTGTAAACATCCTCTGCCCATCAAGTTCACGGGCGGAACATAATAAGCGTGTGTTGCCATCTGAACCAGCCTCCTGTTACCCCTGATTTACTATCTTTATTGTAACTGAATCCGTTTTCAGATATAGTGAAATAAATCACAACCGAGTTGATAAATGTTTCATTTGCACGGAATTATCTAAGAATTATCCAATAATCATGAATGCTCTTCAGTAACTTGCTTATCTGTGCTTGAATTAAAAAGGGTAACTTGATCTTGGATTCACAAGTTTCACCGCTCGAATCAAAAAACAGGGGCTATCCCTGGTCATTTTCATGACTTCGGGACAGCCCCTACAGATATTCAGTAATTTAGAAGCTCCTGAATCGGCATGTAATAGACGGGATAAGCTCTGCCTTGATCAAAACCAAGCTTACCCGCTATCGCGATGGAATCATGACGGAATTCCTCTGTCGTCCAGTGTGGAACACAATTCCGTTCCAGAACGGATTGCACATAAGCGCTTGCCATGGCCGTAGCCAGGCCCTTGCCACGGTGTATCGAATCGTAGGTGTTGATGCCTGTTTCATGGTGAATGTCACTGACAAACACTGAGATACATGTACCTACAACCTGCCCTTCATATACCGTGCATGTGCCTGCTCCGTATCGGAAGAAGTCCTCCACCGAATGCCAGAATTTCAAAATTTCCTGTTCAATGATACAGCTTTTGTCCTCCAGCATTACAGCTCGATCGATAATTTGAAGCTTATATCCCGGAGGAACGAACAAGGAGCTGGAACTGCGTTCCATCCACTGTTCATACTTCGCAAGATTGAATTGAAAAGGAACTCGCAATCCTTCTCGCAAACGCCCATTGAACATGTGATCCAGGACGGGAGACCAATCCGAGCCGGGCTCGGGGTAAACTTCAAGATTCAGCATGTCTTCGCCAGAACCTAATGCTTCACGCAATAGCTCCTGAACGAGTACCTCCCTGACAAGACTGTTGAACTGTTCATTATCCGATCTTCCGATCAGATAAAACATTTCGTTTTCGGCCCAAATCAGGGCGCTTTTCGGCGCATGAAGCTGGTCTGCATAGACACGGCCGCGTTGAAGTCCCGCAAGCACTCCACCCATAACCACATGCCCGTACGTTCCCGAGATGAAGGGCGCTAATTGCTTCCTTTGGGACGGTTGATCCAGTAAAACCAACATGGTATAACCTCGCATTCTTTGTATAGTTAGGGAAATGAATACATTCAAATCCGCCCTGCCTCAGAATGCTGTAACGTCAGGTTTTTTCCTCGTTCCCTTTCACCTCTTCGACCTTTATTTTTATTTTTCGCTTACAGTGCTTTATCGTCTACTGCGTCCAACCAGGCTTCGATATCGCCGATGACGGAGGATACGCAGCCGTCTTCAAACGGAGAATTCAAACCTGCCAGTTCTACCAATCCTGTGAAGGACAGGCTTCCTCCGGCTTTACATAATGTCAGATAGTCAGCCCATGCGGACTTCATATCCTGGTTACTGCGTTTCCAGAACTGGAATGCACAGATTTGTGCCAGTGTGTAGTCAATGTAATAGAACGGCGACGAGAAGATATGACCCTGTTTGTGCCAGAATCCGCCTTGTTCCAAATAGGCGTTATCTTTGTAATTGATGTGCGGCAGATAAGTCTTCTCAATATTGCGCCATGCCTGTTTGCGCTCCGCTGGTGTTGCATCCGGGTTTGCATAGACAAAATGCTGGAATTCATCGACTGCTACGCCATAAGGAATAAAGAGCAATCCGGAAGACAGGTGATCAAATTTGTATTTGTCCGTATCTTCCTTGAAGAACAATTCCATCCACGGCCATGTAAAGAATTCCATGCTCATGGAATGGATCTCTGCGGATTCATACGTCGGCCAGTTGTACTCAGGTACTTCGAAGTGACGACTCTCATATACCTGGAACGCGTGACCTGCTTCGTGTGTCAATACGTCGATATCGCCTGATGTACCGTTAAAGTTTGAGAAAATAAACGGCACTTTGTAATCGTTCAGGAAGGTGCAATAGCCCCCGCCCTGCTTGCCTTTTTTGCTCACCAAATCCATCAATTCATTGTCGGTCATCATCTGGAAAAACGTATCCGTTTCCGGTGACAATTCAGCGTACATTTTCTTACCATTGTCAATGATCCAGTCTGCATCCCCTTTAGGTGTCGGGTTCCCTGTCTTAAAGCTGAAGCCCTGATCATAAAAATAGAGGGTATCCACATCAATCCGGCTGCGCTGACGCTCTCTGAGCTTCGTCGCTACAGGCACGATATAATCACGGACTTGTGCTCTGAAATTGGACACCATCTCCGCGTTGTAATCCGTACGGTTCATACGGTCATAACCGAGTTCCACATATGTTGGATATCCCAGCTTCTTCGCGATCTGCGTACGCACTTTCACCAAATCGTCGTAAATGCGATCGAATTCAGCCTCATGTTCAGCCATGAACGTATATCTTGCTTCCGATGCACGTTCCCGCATGGAGCGATCCGTGGACAACTCAAAAGGATGCAACTGCGGCAATGTGCGTTCTTCACCTTCAAACGGAATTTTGGCCGAAGCAATCAGCTGGTTGTATTCCGTGGAAAGTTTGTTCTCTTTTTGAAGGTCCTCGATAATTTCAGGGCTGAATGTTTTCAGGGACAGATCCGCCAGCTGGAACAGCTGTGAACCCCATTTTTGTTCCAGTTCAGCACGAAATTTGGAGTTTACCAATGCCCGATAATAATCGGTGATGTATTCTTGAATGATTGGAGAGCTTTCATCCAGAAATTCATTTTCTTCTTTGTAAAATGTATCATTGGTATCAATCGAATGACGGATGTAGACCAATTGTGCCTGAGTCTCAAAGTCACTTCGCAAAGCGTTAATCTTGTCCATATATCCACTCTGCTCTTCAACCGTAGTCGCGGCTTCAAAACCACTCAGAAGCTCACGGAATGACGTTTTGATTTGTTCCAGATCGGGACGTGTATACGTATACTCACTAAATTTCATTTATGTACACCCTTTCCTGTTAGGCATATTTCGGGATTCCCCGAGTTGAACTAAACCCTATTATACAAAAGAGCAGCCTAAAAATCCCAACTTTACGAAAAATATTTGTCCATCGGTCAAATGCAGCTACATCACTCGTTACATATGTTACGCATGAATGTTAGGTCCAATACACAAGTAAAAGATGCTGCGTCAGCAGGAAATGGGTTTTCCTCCGAGCAGCATCTCATTAAATCAGGAATAAGCGTATAAACAGAGCCGTTACTGCACGTTCACATACCAGTTAGAGTAATTGATCTGGCCGCTGCCTTTCGTAATTTCGGTTCCATATTCAACACTGCTTACATATTTGCTGTTAGTAAAATAACTTTTGGAGATCAGATAATCAGTGAAGTTTTTGACGTTGATGCTAAAGTTGTTAGGGGATTTTGACTTTTTCAGGAACGAGTATACCCACCATTGATGCACTCCGTTGTCGGTAATCTCGCCGCGATACAGATCATAGGTTTGTCCACCAATGGATACATCCGAGAACACTTTGGAACCAATAGGACCTACACCGGAAGTCCAATCGTTCCAGATCATAATCTCCTCGGTGGGTGTGCTTGACCAGGTCGCATTGCCGATGTCATGCAGCCAGATATCATACGCATTATTATATTCCCCTGTAGTGTTGGACGCCTTAGAATAACTTACTCCGGTATTGATACTTTTGTTCGCAGACAATCGCGTTGGCAGCCCACTGCCTGGCGTGAAACCCTCAGTCCAGTGCCAGCCGCTGACAAGAGAAGGATAAGCTTTGACTCCACCGGCAGTCGTTGGCCAGTTCCAAACGTAACCCAGATCAGTATTACTGTTCACATACACGGACTGGGACCAGCCACTGACACTTGAGCTACCCCAGCTATTGTTGAATATATAATACTTGTTGTTGCTGAAATTAAGTTTGGCATACGCTGTGGAATCCGATGCTGCGCTGGCTGTAATTGGAACGGCCGCAATCAGTAATGACATGACCAGCAGCATCCATGCTTTCTTGCCTGATCTTTTTTTCATCTTCAAACCCATAATGTTAGCCTCCCGTAAATTTTATGTAAACGCTTACAGATGTAAGTGTAAAACATTTCCATGTACAAGCATACCACTTAAATCAGACATTATTTCATGCTATATTTAGACTTTTTGGCATTATATACAAATAAGCCCGCCTCGCATCCATTGCGAAGCCAGCTTATAGGCTTGTCTTTTCACATTTCTTTTCAATATACCCTAGTGTTGATCGTTGTCCATAATCTTGTAGAACCAGCCCATTCCGACCATTCCCACAACCATAATGATACCCATAATAATGATATATGTCATGAATGTAACCCCCCTGCTCCGTATTTCTTCACACTACTATCAGTTTACACGGTGAAACCCATTTTGAATTGACTGAACATTGACAAAAATACGAAATCTTCATTTCCACTCCATATATCGTGTCCTTTTTCATTGTAATTCCAACCGGTATGTCATTCATTCGATTATTCCACATCACCGGATCTGCATCCAAATGTTCACTTGCTGTCATTATCCAATCTCTCCTTTAATGCTTCGGAGCCTACTTTTTCACTCTAATTTTATAGATATATCATATCATAGCGTACGATCTACCTTGCTCTTATAGTGAACAAAGTTTCATCCGCCATCCTTACGGTGTATACTATACTTCTATGAATTGGAATTGGATTATACGCAGAAAGGTTTGAACTGAATGTCGACTCGCATACCCTATTATCGTCAGCTATTACTCGCTTTTTTACTAACTCTTATGCTGTTTATACTATCCGCCTGCGCTGATGGTGAAGCTCATGTCACGGTTAATATGGACGGTTCATCCGATCTGGCCCTGAATCTCAGCGTAACCGACTCAGCCCTGGGAATGATGGGACAAGACAATCTCATGACAATGCTCGCAAATACGTTGAAGCAGAATAATTTCCAGGCCGAAGTTTCGGACCAGGGAGATCGGACACAACTCAAAGCGACGAACCATTATGAGAAAAGTAATACCGTCTCTACCTTCAGCACGTCGGATCTGCCTGATGGAATCAAAATGGAGCAATCCACTACACCTGGATTTTTCACTTCCAAATTGCATATTGCTGCGGAAGCAGACCTGATGCAGACCATACCCGATGGTGAGGTCAAAGACCAAATTAATAAGGTCCCCGGATTTCTCAAAAACCTGCTGCTGAAAGATGTCAATTTTGATTTCAAGCTAACGCTGCCAATCAAAGCGCAGGATTCCAATGCAGATCTGGTTGAAGATCACGGAAAAACCCTAATTTGGCACGTCTCACCACTGAATACGAATAAGCTAGATTTGACCGTACAGGTCCCGAATATTCGGAACATTATAATTACGGGGGGCATTGCCTTGGTGCTGATCATTGCATTACTTATCTGGTTCATGGTCCGTCGCAGACGAACCCGACAGAGTCGGAATGTATAACTAACCACAGCGCAATAAGCTTGGAGGAGATGACTACTATTTCATTTCTGACTTGCCAAATGATGTTATGGATAGTAGAATACATCCGTACTGTGTGAACGGTTAACTTAACTATGGAAAAGCTAAAGAGGTGACAGGTTTCATGAATATCCGGGAATGCCCATTGCCTGGTATCGGGGTGAAGTACCAGTTTGATACAAAAAGCGGTAATAAGTTGGTCATTATTGTCCACGAAGACGGACGCCGTGAATTATTCTCGGTGGACCCCAATGACAACGAAGAACTTACCCTAATTGCAGAACTGGAAGATGACGAGTGCGTAACCCTTTCGGGATTAATTGGAGGATGGTCCTGACATCTGTCAGGCTACTACCAACATCCACGGAAGACCAAAATAACCTGCCCTTGAATTTCAGAGGCAGGTTATTTTTTTCGATAACTTGACACAAGCAGCCCATCAGCGCTCGTGCTGGGAGCGTATGTACGGAACCCATGTGTTTAGCACACGACTTATTTCCGTAGAGCTGAACGGTTTGCTGATAAAGTCCTGCATACCACATTTCAGACAAGCTTCACGGTCGTTCGCTCCTGCAAATGCCGTGATGGCAGCAATGACCGGAATTTCAGGGTGGGTTTGCCTAATCCGGCAGGTCGCTTCAATCCCATCCATAACAGGCATTTGGATATCCATAAAGAGAAGGTCGTATGTCTCCCTTTCCAATGCTTTCACCGCTTCTGCACCATTCTCCACGATATCACATAGACCTCCGTGCTTACGAAGCATTTCCTCCAGCAAATGGCTGTTCAATGACTGATCCTCAGCTATAAGAATTTTGATCCCCGCTGCCAGACTTGTTCGATCCAGCTGCAGGTTGTGATCAGCCACCTCTTCAATCTGATCCGTAGACTCATCTTGCCATCGTTCAAGTAACAGGGTGAAGTGGAAATCCGCCCCCTCACCTGTCTCACTCTGTACACCAATGGCGCCGCCCATCAGTTCCACCAGCTTCTTGCTGATGGCCAGCCCCAGACCTGTGCCTCCATATTTGCGATTGATAGCCGGATCGAGCTGTGAGAAAGACTGGAACAGTTGATGTTGCTTATTGAACGGAATGCCAATCCCCGTATCTTTGACCGAAACGGACAAGATCAGATGATTCTCATTGTAAAATTCCGCTGGCTTAACGTTCACGTGAACCTGAATGCTTCCCTTCTCCGTGAATTTGATGGCATTGCCTACTAGATTAATCAGAATCTGACGAATGCGTGTTTCATCGCCTCGTACGCGTTCGGGAATCTGCTCTGACATTTCACAGTATAGTTCAATATTCTTTTCGGAAGCTCTAAGCGCAAATAGTTCCATGACCCCGCCAAGAACAGATTTAATATCCACTGGCTGGCGTTCAAGATCCATTTTTCCTGCTTCAATCTTACTGAAATCCAAGATCTCATTCAGAATGTGCAGCAGTGATTCACCACTGTCGATGATGATATCGGCGAAGCCGTTCTGCTCCTCATCCAACTCTGTTTCTTTTAACAGATGGGCCATGCCCATAATTCCATTCAGAGGTGTACGAAGCTCATGACTCATAATCGCCAGGAACTCGGACTTGGCTCGGTCCGCATGTTCTGCCACTTCCTTGGCACGAATGATGTCCTTCACCGATGTCATATCGCGGAAAACCAGTACAGCTCCACGATTCTCCCCCTGCTCCATTATCGGTTTCAGTTGGAACTCCGCCAGGAAGCTGGAGCCATCCTGCTTCCAAAATACAGACTCAGATCGCGGCAGGCATCGCCCTTCACGTACAGCTTGAAGAATAGGAGTGCTATTGGACGGATAAGGTATACCCTCACTTTGCATTTGTAACATGATCTCTTCAAGTGGCTTGCCATTCATCTCAGACGGACAGAAATCCATCATCTCCGTTGCAATCGGATTGGCAAATATCAGGTTACCATTCTGATCGAGGCCAATGACTCCCTCAGACATGGCATTGAGAATCAATGCTCTTTCGTAACTGAGATTTTCAATTTCCTCTACATACCTTTTAGACTCCGTAATATCACTAGTTATTCCATAGACGCCCACGACACGATCCTCGAGCAAAATCGGAACATTAATCACACTTGTTTCAATGCGCTGTCCGTCTTTGTGAATCAACCCCACTTCATAGCTCTGTGCGATTCCTTTTACAGTCTCTTCAAAATGATACCTCGTCTTATCCAGGTCCACCGGGTCAATGAGATGATCAAAGGATGAACTAAGAAGTTCCTCCTTGGTATGGCCTGTCAATTGCTCTTGACCTGCATTGGCCTTAAGCAGGTTTCCGTCCAAATCCAATGAAGCTACTCCAAGAGGGTTACTGTCGAACAATGATTGGTACTCCTGAAGACTTAATTGCTGCTGCTTGCTCGCTGTAATATCACGGGTCACTCCGATCATTTCCTGCAGATTTCCCTGTATGTCATATACATAATGAGTGATGGTATCCGCCCATATAACAGAACCATCCTTATGCTGGAGCCGATAGCTAATTCGATCAGGTGCAAGGCCCTGGATTTGACCAGCCACGAAAGCTTCAACTAGACGCACATCGTCGGGGTGTATGCAGAACAGGCCAGGTTGACCAACAACTTCTTCTGGATCATATCCCAACATACTTTTGCTGGCTGGAGATACGTACTTGAACGTCCGCTCCGGATCGGCATGGTGTATGGCAATCAGGTCAAGCGAGGATTCGGCCAGCAATCTTGAGATTCGACTGCTCTCCTCCAACTGCTTGCGCTGTATAATCAGTCGATTCTCCGCGTCCTTCTGCTTCGAAATATCCGCTGCCTGAACAAGCAAATAAAGCGGCTCGCCGCTCACTTCATCCCTGACGATGCAGGCTCTTACCGTCGCCCAGAGAAGGGAATCATCCTTACGCTTAAGCCGTAATTCAGTTTCATACATCAGACTTAATCCATTGGTCATATCCCAGAAATGGGATCTGAACTCCTCCATCTCTAAGTCTTCCTCATAGATCATATGTACAATTGGTGAGTCAATCAATTCATCTTCACTGCATCCCAGCATTTCACAAAATGCCGGATTAAGCTGAAGCCAACGTCCGTTCACATGCGAAGCAACAGCAATGCCGATCGGTGCATGTGTATATAACTGCTCGAACAGAGAGCGATTCTCTGCAATTGGATTCGACACCACATATCCTCCTTTATGGGGAATCTGAATATATTCCGTATGAACAGATCGACCTGAACATAACTTCATCTATAAGAGTAGTACCCCAAATATCATGATTTATAAACGAGATCAACAAAAATTCCAGGCAATAATCGACATTCTTATCGTGTGTTCATGCTGTCTGTACTTGTAGACATACAAAACCGCATAAGTGTCGTCATATACTACAGAATACGCGTGCATACCCGTTTGTACAAGGCTGAACATCCAAATGATACTGGAGGTTATGATTATGATCATTGTTGCGAATCAACCGATTGAGCTGGTACGTTCGGATTGGTCTGCTTTTGCATGGCATTGGTTACAGCAACTACAGAACAGTCCAACAGTATACACATATCAATCCATGGATCATCTTCACTTTGAATGGACGTTGCGCAAGTCTCTGGTGGATGCAGCAGAAGCGCTCGATCGAAGCGGGGTCAGCTTTGCCTCGTTCGAGAAATCCAGATGTAATCCTGCCTATTGGAACCGAAATGCTGAAGGTGGCTTTGAGCTAAGATCTGAGGTAACGCCTGCGGAAGGAATCCGGGACATATGGAAGAATGGTCATTTGTATGCCTTTGAATGTGCAACAGCGACTGTAATTGTCCTTTATGGCGGAGTATTGAACAGTATTCGGGAAGATGATTTCAATTCACTGTTCCGCAACCTGCTGCTCTACGACTGGCACTATGACAGCGATCTGCGATTAACGGAGAAGAACGGCAGCGACTCTGCGCTTCCTGGAGACGTATTGTACTTCAAAAATCCGGACGTTTCCCCTGAAACACCAGAGTGGCAGGGAGAGAATACCATTATGCTTCGTGAAGACGTATATTATGGTCATGGAATCGGGATTGCAAGCGGGGAAGAAATCATTCGTTCACTGAATCAAAACCGCATTCCTGGAAGTACAGTGTCAGCCTATTTGATGGATACAGTAATTTATCCGGACTTTCTATATCTATCCCGCTACGCCAAGAACAGTAACTCGAATTCACAAACAGCCTCATCTACTCCGGTCTTGCCGGGACAGTTGTATGTACGCATCGGCGGCAGCCGTTACTTGCGAGTCTAAACAGCTTGAAGCGTGATTATCATTAGGAGTACAGAATTGCTATACCGATATTTCATGCTGAAAACCCCGTAGAGCAGCAGGTCAACTGTTGCTTCACGGGGTTATTAGAACATTAGGGAAAGCCAGCCCAATAACGACCGTATTGTCCCACTGTTCCTTGTTATTCAGCTGAATTCGTTCATCTTTGTTATCCAATGGGGTCTAACTGTACAACGACCTGTTTGCCGCTCACCTGAATACCTGTCGTTTTACTGCCATACTCAGCCAGAGATTTGCACAGCTGTTCTGCCCATTCCTTGCCTGCTGTTCCTTCCTTGGCTCCATGCACCTGGATGACGAGCTTCACCGAGTCCCCCTTCGTCAGGATACGCTCTGCCTGAGATTGCTTGGTCTCCCGATCGTGGTCTTCCATCTGCAGGTTCAGTCGGATCTCCTTCACTTTACGTTTATCCGGGGATTTTACCGCCTTCTTCTTCTCTTGCTGCTTTTCCTGTCTCGCTGCTCCAGCGCCCATCAGTTTGCATGGCGGCGGGCTGGTCATTAGAGACATACAAATCAGATCCACCTTATGCTGCTTCGCAAGTGCAAGTGCGTCACGAGTAGACATGATGCCGAGATCTTCACCGTTCAGGCCGGTCAGTTGGACTTCAGTCGCTTTAATTTTTTCATTTTTGATCATGGTACATCCTCCTCTACAACAAAAGCCTGTCCTGACCTATGACAGATCAAGAGCAGGCTTGGATGTTGTAACTGAATATTCATCATATATCTGGACGTACTGGTTATACGTCGGTTTTGTGCATCTTACAACGAGTTGAACGCTTCGGTCAGAACTGGAACAATTTGCGATTTGCGGGATACTACGCCTTTGAGCAGCGCTCTGCTATCCGACAATGTTACATTGTAAGCTTTTTCTACAGCTTTGGTGGAAGCACCATAAGCCAATGCAACGGAATCGTTGTTCAGGATGTCGGTTACGACAAATACGAACAGGTCGAGACCTTTGCTGGAAATAATTGCTTCAATCGCTGCTTCAAGCTCAGGTTGTTTCACAAGCACATCATTCACGTCAATCGCGTTCACTTGTGCAATTTCCACTTTTGCTTGGCCCATAGCGAATTCTTTCGCATCCAGGGAAATCAGTTCAGCAATCGTTTTCTGACTCAGGTCCGCGCCCGCTTTCAGCATCTCCAGACCATAGCTATCTGCATCCACACCAGCAATGGCAGCCAGTTCACGGGCTGCTGCTACATCTTGCTCTGTGCATGTTGGGGATTTGAACAACAGGGAGTCGGAAATGATTGCGGACAGCATCAGACCAGCAATCGGTGCGCTGATTTCCACACCGTTTTCTTTGTACAATTTATTCAAAATGGTTGCTGTACAACCTACAGGTTCTGCACGGAAATACAGAGGCTGGCTTGTCTCAAAGTTTGCGATCCGGTGATGATCGATAACTTCAACAACAGTCACTTCCTCAATATCGCTGACACTTTGTTGACGCTCATTGTGGTCGACCAGGATGACCTTGTTCACTTCGTTAGCTGCTGTTTTGATCAGACGTGGCGCAGCCACTTTGAATTGGTCCAGTGCAAATTGAGTTTCGCCGTTTACTTCGCCGAGACGAACAGCTTCAACGTCCTGACCCAATTTTGTTTTCAAGTCTGCATAGGCAATGGCCGAGCAGATCGTATCCGTATCGGGATTTTTGTGACCGAAGATTAATGCTTTTTCCATATTAATAGCCCTCCGTCAATTCTGATTTAGATTAATAAAATGTAATAATTCAAGCATACCCTTACTGATTATAGCGTTAATAAGGCTTAATTCCAATCCCTTTACAGCGAATTAATTACAAAATCATGTCAGGGTCTTGCCTTTATACTCCGTAAACGAATGCACAACTCTGCCGTTCCGCCAGCTTCGATCCATTGTCGGTATGTATACCAATCCACATTCTCAAGAAAGTAAAAGGTTAGAGCTTCAACGGGATTTAATTTATACTTTTGTTTAAAGAGATTTATTTGAAATTCGCCGCGTGGATTAAACCTCGGGACCCTCACGGGTCTCTCCTCTTTTCACAAAAAGAGTCTGTAGACTCCCGTCTTCGCTGATCTCCAGCAAGTTCAATCGAGCACCATAAGCACATCCGCCATCAATGCCAATCTTGTCTCCACTGGGGTCAAACCAGACACCTGGCTCGTTATGCAAATTTTTGACTGGAGTATGACCGAATACCACGGTCTCCTTGAGCGATGTTGGTCTTGAATAGAACGGCTCCCGAATCCAAATGAAGTCACGCTCTGACTGAGTCCGCCAATCCTCCACATCCGGATTAATCCCGGCATGTACAAAGATATAACCAGGAATTTCGTATACAAGGGGAAGCTGTTCCAAAAAACGAAGATGATGCTCATAGTGTGTACGGAGCCGCTGTTTGGCTTCAGTATAAACATCCCAGTCCAACTGCTCATCATCCAAAGAAACCTCAACATAGCTGGCCAGCGTCTGTAAGCCCCCATTACGAATCCAGTGTTTGTCATAGTCCTCGACATCATGGTTCAGCGCCTTGACCATCATCGCATCATGATTTCCTTTGATCACAATAATATTGTACTGCTCGTGCATCTGCATAATCTGTTCCACGACCTCTTTGCTCTTCGGTCCGCGGTCGACATAATCACCTAACAAAATCAGCTCGTCCTGCTCCGGATCGTATGCTGCCTGCTCAAGCAGAGCATTGAATTCGTCGTAACAGCCATGAATATCACTAATGACACATCTGCGAATGTGAATCTCTCCTCTCCCTGATCACGCAAGAGTATAACCGGAACCTTGCTAAGCAAGGCTCCAGCCATTTCAGAATACTAATTCCCGTTCAGTACCGATTAATCCTGCTTTATACCAAAGGCTTCCGCTATCAGGCTGAATGAACGCAAACGATCCTCGAATGAGTGAATCGCTGATGCAATAATAACTTCATCCGCTTCATAACGTTCAGCCATTGCCGTAATTTTGTCTTTTACCTGATCCGGTGTACCTACAATGGAAAAAGAACGGCGTTGACGGATCTGTTCCATCTCCATGGCCGTAAATGGATAGTTGTTCACCGTTTCCAGGGATGGGAATGAGTTCTGCTCCAGACCCCGGCCAAGCCGCAGGAAGAATAATTCATTGCTGCGAGCCAGTTCAGCGGCTGCTTCTTCAGTCTCTGCACAGAATGCCGACACCGCAATCATGGAGTGTGGTTTGTCATTCAGGATAGAAGGCTTGAAATGTCTGCGATAATGCTTCATCGCTTCCTCTCCACCCGGCGTTCCGAAAAATTGGGCAAACGCGTAAGCGGTCCCTTGTGCTGCAGCAATTCGTGCACCTTCGGAACTGGAGCCGAGAAGCCATACTTCGGGAACAGTTGGTACGGATGGTCCGGCTACTAAGGATGCAAAACGATGATCTTCCGGCAGCTGTTCATGAAAGTATCCACCCAGATCGGCAATCTGCTGCGGGAAGAATTGCACATTCGATGACTTTCCTTCATTCAGAGCCCTGCTGGCAATCGGCATGCCGCCCGGTGCTCTACCAATGCCAAGATCGATTCGGCCAGGGTGTAGTGCTTCCAGCAAACGAAAGTTCTCGGCAACTTTATATGCACTGTAATGGGGCAGCATAATGCCTCCTGAACCTACGCGAATTCGATCGGTATGTGCTGCAACGTGTGCAATCATAACTTCCGGACTGGAAAATGACAGTGCCCCGCTGCCATGATGCTCCGACATCCAGAAGCGGGAGAAGCCCAGTTCATCCGCATGTTTGGCAAGAGTTACCGTCTCCCGAAGGGTATCCTGTGCCGTCCGTCCTTCATTAATATGTCCATGTTCAAGTACACTAAGTTTCATCTATATTCATTCCTTTCGTCATCTGCGTTAGTGGCTGCATCTTCCATTGTAACATTATTGATTACAGTTTCAAAGGTTATCTCCTTTTCATTACACGTTTCGATTTACGATGAATAAACAAATAACGCCACCAGCTCGTGAGCCAGTGACGTTATAGTATTTCATACATTTAAAAATTCAATTACGGTGCACGTTTGGGTAACAGCTTCACATACTCGTCAGACAGCTTCATCAAGCTGAGCACGTGCTCATAGTCAGAACGATACGGTTCAAGATCCGTGACGGGTTCATACGTTTTTAACGAGTAGGCTGTTCCATCATCAAAGCCCGCACCCGGAATAAACATAATGTCATTGTTCACAAATGAACCTGTCGGCAAGTAATACCGGATACCGAACGCATTATGGTCCATGTTAAGCAAATCGTGTCCAAAGGCTGTGAATTTCTCTTCCTTCAAAGAGACACCCATCAAGTTCATCACCGTTGGCAAAATATCCAACTGACCACCAGGCTGTTCTATGACTTGACCTTTCGCCTGTTTCGGTGTGTGGATCAAGAGCGGGATGTTGAAACGACTAACTTTACCGTCATAGGGCACGCCCAGATTGGTCTGAATCTGCTGAGTAATCTCATCGTTTGCCGGCAGACCAAAATGGTCACCATATATAACGAGTGTTGTGTTATCCCACAACCCATTTGCCTTGAGTTCATCGATCAACTGACCTACTGCATAATCCGTATAATTGATCGCCTGCAGGTAATCACACAGTAACGTATTGGTGATAGTGGCCGGGATGGTAATTCTCGCCCGGTCCGCCGGAACCGTAAACGGCGAGTGGCTGGATGCTGTAATGAATTGAGCATAGAACGGCTGATTAGCAGCCTGATGCGCAGCCATTTTTTCCACACCTACACGATATAGCTCCTCATCCGATGGTCCAAAATCATTAAACTTATCATTCTTGAAGCTGGGTTTGTCGAAGTACCGATTGAATCCAAGCGCCGGATACATTTTGTTCCGGTTCCAGAAGGTGACGTCATTAACGTGGAACGTTTCAGATTCATATCCTTCTTTCCCAAGCAGTTTCGGAAGACTTGGCAGATCACGGTCACTATACCCTGCTGACATAGGTACAACTCCGGTTGGATAGATGGATGTGTTCGACATAAACTCAGCATCCGATGTATTTCCCTGTCCGATCTGTTGGAAAAAATGAGAGAAATAATAGCTTTCTTTGGCCAGATCATTCAGAACCGGGGTTAGTACCTGACCATTGAGAGAAGCATTAATCGGGAAGTTTTGAAATGACTCCAGTTGGAGGACAATCAAGTTGCTTCCTTTGGCCTGACCAAAATATTTGGTTTTAATAGCCGTGTCTTGACTAGACTTATCCTGATACGGATACTTGCTAACCAGTTGATTAATCTTGTCGATGGTTTCGTTAATGTTGCCATTCGCAATGGCTTCATTCTCTTTGCTCGTCAGAATCGCCGATGACACCTGGTAATTCAGAAAGCCCAGATTTTCGGCACGAACCAATTCATTATCAATGGTTTCCCCTTTGACAATGAAGCTGCCGGACAGCACGATGCAAAAAGCAGCCGTAAGGGCTACACCCAACTTGCCCCAATACCGTCTCCGGCTTCTGCCGAAATGGAGTCCACTGTCACGATAGCTGCTGTTACGAGCTGAGGCACGTCGACTGCGCAAGATAAACCATACGGGCAGAGCGAGTACGATATCCACAAAAAACAGGAAGTGCTCAGGTCGCACCAAAGGCCCGATACTGCCCCTCACTTGGGCGACTTGGCCCAGTTCGCTGAGTGCCGTATATGTGGGAACCGAACTGAAATGTACGTTATAAAGTGTCGCCGCGAACAATACCAGCGAGAACAACACATTAAAACCTGCGTACACTGAACGCTTCCACCCTTTGGGCACGATCAGATCGAGGATGCATACCACTGTCAGGGCCCCCAATGCGTCAGTAACGAAACCGATGCCAGACAGACCCTGGAAAAAGAAATACCGCAAAAGCGACAGCTTCAGCAGCATAAGAATAAATAACACGGCAAATAAAGTCCGTGATGAGGTCCGCTCATTTTTGGAATTAAACATGGTCGCTTTCAACCCTTATCTGAAATTTTTACGTTCCTTTTACAAAACGCATATTTCAGTATAACAGTTTTAGGGTTGGTATTCCATGAGGGGATATGGAAACATTACGCAATCGTCGATATATCGCCATCCTGCCTGTTTTCGTTTGGGTCCTGCTTCTGAGCAAGGAGTGCCGCCTGTGCGGCAGCGATACGGGCAAGCGGTACCTGTTCTGGCAGACAGCTCACATAATCCAGACCAATCCGGTGGCAAAAAGCAATGGAAGCCGGATCGGCTGCATTCTCGCCACAGATGCCTGCTTTTAGATGAGGTTTCCGAATTCGGCCCTGAACGAGAGCCATCTCCACCAACTGCCCCACTCCGTCGATATCCAGTACCTGAAATGGATTGCTGGGCAGTGAGCGTTGTGACTCAATAAAATGAAGGAATGGCTTCTCCGTATTATGACGACTGTAACCAAACGTCATCTGTGTCAGCTCATCGGTGCCAAACGAGAAGAAGTCCGCATGACGCGCGATGGGAGCTGCAGTCAATGCCGCTCGAGGAACTTCAATTCGTGCTCCCACTCTGTAAAGACAGTGACGCTTCTCCTCTCCAAGCACCTGGTCCGCTACATGATCCACCAGATCTCTCATGACTTGAAGTTCATTGGCATGGCCCACCAAAGGAATCATAATCTCAGGCCGCACCCATAACCCTTGGCGGATGCCCTTCACCGCTGCACGAAAAATAGCTTCAAGCTGCATATCGTAGATTTCCGGGAACACAGTTCCCAGTCGACAGTCCTGCTGTCCTAGCAACGGATATTGTTCATGCAATTCCAGCACCCTGCGAATGACACGCTCAAGCTCCTGCACTTCGGTGTTATTTTCCTCTAATTTCCTGAGAGCCAACTGCTCACGTCGTTCTTTTAACCTTTCAATATCAGGCAGCAGCTCATGCAGCGGCGGATCAAGCAATCGAATGGTTACCGGATAACCATCCATTGCTTCGAAGAGTTGTTCAAAATCAGCCTGTTGCATCGGCAACAGACGTTCCAGTCCACGTTTGCGCTCTGCTTCGCTGTCTGCCAGAATCATTTTCTGAACAAAAGGAAATCTCGAAGCAGACAACAACAGTTGTTCTGTCCGACACAATCCAATGCCCTCAGCCCCTAACGAGCGGGCCTTCACGGCGTCCTTTGGATGATCCACATTCGAAAGTATTGTAAGCCCCTTCATTTCATCTGCCCATTCAAGTAGGAGCTGTAACTCGGATGATAAATTTGAAGATGCTTTCAGCAATTCCGTCACATGCCAAGGCTGGATACGTAATATGGCATCCTCTTTGGTGATTACCTCGTCATCCACAAGATCTACAGTACTCCTCAGCGTCGCCTGTGAGGTTAACCTTGCTTCACTAATTTCCACAAGATACAAGGTCCCAGAATCCACAACAAATTGAATCTCCTGTACTTCTCTCGTGTGGGACTCCAGATAACCGCAAGCATCCTGCAAAAGACCATACAGTTCAGACTCTTCATTCCGCAGTTGATCCAGTCCTTCATTTGAACGCCGAGAAGCATCAGTTGAAATGTAATCCCCTGTCATACCTCGTTCCCCGGTACCTGGATGACGAGAATATACCGTTCCGAACCCGCTGCGGTCACCACGCTCGCCATTGACCATCACCTGTATAAGAACAGCTGCTCCTTGAGTTTCATCGGAGAAATGAGAAGGATTACGAAGAAGTTCTTGTTGGGAGTTGGGCCTTATAACACGTTGTGAATCAGAAACTGCACGCATCACTTGTTTTAACTGTAACTGCACATCCTGAGGGAACGGATGACGTCCTCTCTCTTCTATTAAACGTTTATATTCCGCGATGGTGAATTCTAGATTCGCTTCATCGAGTATCGAGATGTCTTCCAATTTTTCTTCAAATAGATCATACGGAATGTCGTACACCAGTTGACCATAATCTTGTAATAAAATTCGATAACAATTAAGGGCATACTGACGATCATTCGTTTGCTTAGCGAGCCCCTCCACCGTCACATCATTCAGTCCTACATGAAGCAAAGCATGGGATGCCGTATTACGGGAACTCGATTCACTTGACCGGACGGAAAGCAGCAGCGGTGTTAAGGAATCGCCGAAGAATTTGCCGGATTGCTGCTCAAGATGCTGAATTGCGCTGCCAATCTCTTGGGTTCCTTCAGCTGAAAGATGTGCAAGACGGGTACAGAATGCGCGACAGCCTTCCTTTGTTACAATGAATCCGGCCGGAACGGGCCAACCTGCCTGGAGCAACGCCGCAAGTTCAGCCCCTTTAATACCCATTAGCCCTTTCATCTCTGCCGTACCTTCTTCCAATAGAACTACCCGTTTCGTCATTACAGCGCTCCCATCTGCCATTACATGGCTGTGCTTAAAAGGCAATTCGTTGGCTCGAATTGTCCTTTATCTAATGGTATGTCGCAATGCGGCAGTCAAGGACATATGCTTCCTCTTTTTGTGCTTGAATTGAAGTTGTATGACAGGTGCTCATATATGGTAATATAAAGCTTGACTCAAACTAAAAAGCTACATCCAAAGGCATACCTGCTTCAACCATGATCAACTACGTATATAAGGAGTGTAAATCAATGTTTACTCAAGTCGGACAAATTATGTTGTATGTAAATGATCAGGATAAGGCTCTTCAATTTTGGACAGAAAAAGCAGGTTTCCATATCGTTAACGAAGTCAATGGGAATGGAATGCGCTGGATCGAGATTGCTCCTGTGAAGGATGCTCAAACCACCATTATCCTGCACGACAAAGAATTCGTTGCCAAAATGTCCCCTGAATTAAACCTTGGCACACCATCTCTTATGCTTTTCACAGATAACCTGGATCAACTTTACACTCACTTATCCAATAAACAAGTTACGGTTGGCGAGATTGTAACGATGCCTGGTGGAAGAGTATTCAACTTTGCAGATGATGAAAACAATTACTTTGCTGTTATGGAGAAAAACTAAATCTCCTGGATCACCTGAGTAATACCACACCAAAAAGCCCGTTCAGTAGTGAACAGGCTTTTTTCTATATATTTTGCTCATATGCAAACCTGCCTGCATACGTTGCTGTTTTCCCATGTTGTTTCGCAGTAAATTCCACGTGATTTATTGCATAATTAATTTTAATTGGTTATGCAACTCCACATATTACCCGTTTCTAACGTTAAAGATTTGAGTTAAATTACATACTATAGCGTTTTAAAGGAGGCTTCGATATGTGCGGAAGATTCACGATTACAAATCCAATCGAAGAAATTATGGACAGGTACTATGCTTCTATTGCTGAAGGATTTGAGTACAAACCTAATTACAACGCTGCGCCTATGCAATTCATCCCGACAATTATCGGTAGCAAAGACGGTAATCGATTGGGGGCGCTCCGATGGGGTCTAGTTCCTAATTGGGCCAAGGATGAAAAAATAGGCAATAAGATGATTAACGCCCGTGCAGAGACACTCACAGAGAAACCAGCCTTTAAACGCCTGATCAGTTCCAAGCGGTGTATTATCCCATGCTCGGGATTTTATGAATGGAAAAAGGATGGATCCGTAAAGCAACCAATGCGGATTTTAATGAAAGATGACTCCATCTTCTCGCTTGCTGGCCTATACGATACTTGGATTGATCCAGAAGATAACAAGCTTTCAACTTGCACTATCATTACTACGGAACCTAACAGTCTTATGGCGGACATCCACGATCGTATGCCAGTCATTCTCCGGCCGCAAGATGAAGCGGATTGGCTAAACAAGGAATCAGACAAGGAAAGCGTTCTGAGGCTTCTCAGCCCGCATGATGCCGATGAAATGATAGCATACAAGGTGGATTCTGCAGTAGGTAATGTGAGAAATAATAACGAGGAATTGATCAATGAGGTCAGTTAAGAATAAAAAGAAGCAGCGAGATTATCCCTCTGCTCCTTTTCATAATGAATTAATTGAGATATATCATTAAGCTCTAATGCTTCCATAATCTTATTCTGGTTGTCAGGCGACCACGCCTTTGATTTATTCTCAGCCATGTCAGCGATTATGTGCGATCGAAAACAAG
Organism: Paenibacillus sp. O199; assembly: GCF_001636635.1. NCBI lineage: Bacteria > Bacillati > Bacillota > Bacilli > Caryophanales > Paenibacillaceae > Paenibacillus > Paenibacillus sp. O199. The sequence continues at coordinate 144,108 of NZ_LGRP01000002.1, read as the reverse complement.
ACAACTGCCTTCGTCAATTCGCTAAATGCTGTTAAGAGCAAGAAAAAGAAAAAAATGAAATAAAAGGATTGGGAATGCAACTACCTTGGAAGTATAGTGGTTCAGGAGATTTTACATTACTCAAGTCTAATTCAGGCCATAAATCGCAATATATCATCGATCTTCTTCCCATGGGATATAACACCATAATTCATCCAGGTCATAAAATCCACCTCATATACGTGACCACTTTTTACGGCAGGCAGCCGTTTCCACTCCTCTCTCTCCAGGAGCTTCCGTTCCTCTCCGGGGTAGGCAGAATCCATATTATCAAATGTGATAAAGAGATGATCTGCCTCAAGCTGACATAGCTGCTCAAGCCCAATACCGATTCTTCTACTTTGACTCGCCCATTGCTGAACACGAACATGCGGGGTTAATCCGAGATCATGATACAGCACAGGTCCTACATAACCGTATTGATTTCCATAGAGTGTAATTTCCGATGCAGAAATACGCAAAAAAGCGACGGTTTGGCCACGCATATGACGTGTCAAACGTTTCTTGGCTTCCTGCGCCTTTTCCTCATAATCACCTATTACATCCTGCACCCGACTTACCTTTCCCAGCACATCCGCTGTGGATTTCAAAATGGAACGCCAGTCCTCACCCTCGTGCTCCATATAAAACGTCGGTGCTACTTGCTCAAACCGATCCAGATTCCAGCGTTTATACCCGTCGTTCAACATAATAAATTCAGGCACATTCGTTTCATTAAAACCTGCATCTATCCGAGTAACATCGAATTCAGGGATATCTTCCATTCCCAAATAATGCTGCCTGCCCCATGAGCGATGGGAGCACTGCAACACGGGTTTTATTCCAAGAGCCAGTACAAAATCCTCTAGATACGGTGCAAACACACGTACTTCTTGACGGTAATGGCGCCGATATACCCCTGGTGAAACACCTGCATATTGCTTGAATCGGCGGCCGAAATAATACTCGTTATTAAATCCCACATTCTGTGCAATATCATGCAAGCGATCATCGGTCATCTGTAACAGCAGTTTGGAATGCTCCAATCGTACAGCATTTACATAATCAAGCGGAAGCTTGCCTGTGATCTCCTTGAATTGTCGGGTATAACTGGATCTGGTAAGCCGGATCTCTGCTGCCAGATCGTCAACTGTTATGGGCTGATCATAGTGTTCGCGAATATAACGAATCGAGCTTTGAAGCCGAGCACGGTCATCCGGCGATTCAATCTCGGGATCATTTTGCCGAAGCAGCACTCGGAACCACTCCTGGAAACGCAGTTGCATCTCCCATTGATCCAGCCAATCATGAGCAGTCTGCCCACGCGATATCTGTTCTACCGATTTCAGACAGGAACTCCATGGACTATAATTCAGCTCAATAAGAGGCAACCGATCTGGATCTGAAATCAAGACTGGAAGCCCTTGTTGCGCCGTTTCGTCTCTTATACTCAACCTACTGGACGTATCTTCTTTTACCTCAGCTACCATCAGTTCAAGTCTGTAATATTGCAACTCACTGGAGCCTACAATCACAATGGTACGTCCTGCCGGAACAAACAGAATCATCCCTTTTTCCAGGCGAGTGTCCCTATTATCCAAAGAATCTATTGAGCCATGCCCACCCGTCACTACGAAAAGGGCGTGTGATGATGTCATGTTATATGTCTGCCTATTGGCGATATCGACTTGGCTATAATCCATGTATTTCATATGTTGAAGCATGCATAACCAGGGCTTGGGAATCAGTTGTACAATCGTGGGACACATATTCATCTTCCTTAATTGAGAATTGTTATCATTTACAACAGTGTAAACGAAAAAAGAAAGCTCTTCAACCCTGAGGGAAGAACTTTCTTATGGAAAAGGCTTATGGCGTCATTTTTTGCAAGAGATCATCAATCTTCAATGTGTTTGCCGTAATCGCACCTGATTGCCAATACGATCTTTCCATCATGTACACATGGTTGTTTTTGACTGCCGGGAGAGATTTCCACAACTTGCTATCCAGCACCTTCAAAGCTTCCTTGTTCTCTGGAGATGACCACTCTCCATTGGATGGAAATACAATAATGTGATCCGCATCAAGCTCTGGAAAAGCCTCTTCGGACAGGATTTCCTGATATTCTTCCATGTTGCCGACCAATGGATGAGGTGTTAGACCAAGCTCCGAATAAATAAATCCGGTAAATCGATTTTTCACACCGAACAATGCCAATGTATTATTGCTGATATTCAATCGGACAACCGCTACGGTCTCATCCCCAACGGCTTCCTGAAGTTTCACCTTAGCATCTGCAATCTTGGCCTCAAATGCCGCAACAACTTCTTTACCCTTGTCCGGTTTACCGACAACATCGGCAATAGTCGTCAAGATTTGATTGGAATCCTGCAAAATATCTTCAGGCAGACGATACGTCGGTGCCACCTTTGAATACATCTCGTATTTCTCCATGTCCGCTCCACCATCCACAATGATGAGATCCGGATCATACTCCAACAAAGCCTCAATGCTACCTGTAGTATCGAATTGAGGCACATCCAGATCCAGATATTCCTGCACACCCCACATCGGATTATACCACTGTACTACAGGTGTGATATCGAGAGCCTTGAGATAATCTTCCACATAGATACCAGCAATCCGCTGCGGATGCACCGGGATCGTCACATCACCGAATTCATCCTGAACGACACGTGTCTCTGCTTCTTTTTCTGTTGTTTCAGATGTACTGCCATCCGAAACCGTTGTCTCAGATGCAGGAGCCTGTTCTGCTTTTGACTCAGAATTTGCACTACAGCCCGATATTACTACAACCATGAGTAGCAGTATGATCGTCCACCCTTTGAAGCCTTTACTGAACCTTACCATGATACCCTTCACCCCTATGTAATCTGTTGTTGTATCGGTGAGAACATGTTTTATAAATAATGATTATCATTCTCACTCAATGCTTAGATGAATTGTACCCTATGCTGTGCAAAACTCACAATACACATTCGAAGCTATTTTTTTATACAAACGAAAAGAATATACAACCGTCACCCCCGCTTAACGCAGGGGTAATGTACCTTGTTGATAACGTTCAAGTAATTGCTTAACAAATAAATTCTGCATTTCATCCTGTAATAGAACAGCACCAATCAAACCAATATCATCACTGACATATCCTGCTAGTTCCGGATCGCCCGCAAGAGCAATCGTTCGTTTGAAAGCCAGTTCCCTGCAAACACGAAGCACTTCTTCTTCCACGACGTCAGAATTCTGAGCAAACCGTTCAAATGCCTGCATCCACTCATCGGCAAATTCGGAAGCATCCCGTTGATCCAGATAGGCTTCCACTTCCAGTCCTTCGAATGTCTGCTGATTAATCATCAGCCCCGCATTCAAATCAGCCAGCAATTTATCTGCATCCACTCTACTCATCTGGCTTCCCTCCTCCATTCGACGCTGTCAAATACATCTCAGGAATCACAAAACGCTTCATCACATGTTTCCCATCCGAGGTAAAATGATCCAATGCAAGAGCCTGATATTCATTCAGGACATGTTCAAATATACGAGCAATCACACTACAATCGGCCAAGGCATCATGCCTGTGAATTCCGTCTGTATTTAGCTCGTAATACCGGATCAGGAAATCGGTAGAGATAACCTCGGAGATTTCAGGATGAATATATGTAAACATCGCTTTTATATCCAACACCGGATTGGAAAACATCATCAGCCCATTCATATCACAATGTCGTTTCAATATGGGCAAATCATACTCATAACCCGCCTGCGTTACTAATACCTTATCCCCGATGAATTCCAGAAAAGCCTGGTATGCTTCTGCAAATGAGGGAGCCTGGATCATATCCTCATTTGAAATACCCGTTAACTTCGCGACCGCTTCCGGAATCGGTTTAGAGGCACATGCAAGTGAAGTGAACGATAAATCTAATGATTCTCCTTTTTTGTAGTTCATTGCACCAAATTGGGTCACACTTTCCTCTGCCGGATTAATCCCTGTGCCCTCTAGATCAAATATGCAGTACATCCTATCTTGCAAGTGAGGGACTTTTAGCTCTTCAACAGTGTACTTATCCGGCATAAACGTAATCTTCATTTGGCTCTCCCCCTTTTTCATCTAGTCCAGCCGTGTAATTCGCGTCATTTGCTGTGTTGGTGTTATCCAGCTTCGACATACAAAGTACTGGGGAAGTTGATTTACGAATGACTCTATGAAAGGAACACTCGGCGCATAGAAGAAGGAACCTCCTGGTTTTAGCGCTCTTAAAAGCTCCATATATTTCTGAGCGTATACTTCCGGTTCGCCGTCTGCCTTGAGATGATGATGTGTAAAATGGTTGGAGAATGCCAAATGGGATACTATTGTCCCCCACTGTTCTTGTTTAAAAGAAGATTCCATCCAGCCCACACGTCGCAAAAACGGCCGCTCTTCCGATTCCTCCACCTGTCTGTCCATCCCATAAGCTTCTATCTTTTTTCCACGTAAAAAATGGACCAAATTGGCCTGCGGGCCGCAGCCAAGATCAAGCACCGGCGGATGCAGGTGCTCTATATCCAAGCCGAGCCAGGATACCTGCAGATCCGCCGAATACTCCTCACAAGGCACCCAGAACAGAAGTGGATCAATTGTATATTTTTTAAACAATTCCTCGCCATTGGTCTGTATTAGAAATGTTCTTAACTGTTGATAATGCTTCTGGAAAAATTGCTGTAATACCTCTTCCTCTGCCCTCTCATTCTGCAAAAGAGACCAGATCCGCATAAATTGATCTTTATATAATTCTGCCAATTTCAACTTGTCATTGCTCGTAAACTGCATAAACTGGTTCACCTGGATAAAATGGCGGACTCCTTGCTCTGCTAGTTTAATTGTAAAATGATTCAATAATCCATCTGTAAAAATACGTTCTAATGCTTTTGCCACTTGAGCGCGATATTCCATTAGCCAGCACAACGTTCGCGGAGATGGCCCTAATGTAGACTTGCCTCCATTATAAAATAAACTTTTATTGTCATTAAAACGGATTTGTTGCTCCATAAAGGACTCTACCAACTTGAGGTTCAGTATCATCGCCTCCTAACGTCGTTAGAACGTGTTACCTAGAGAAACTACACCTGCTCTTCCCACAATCGTGTTACCTGAACCAACCTACCATCACGATCAAACTCCAGTTTGTAGATGTCCGGCATCGTTGTGTTTGCCCAGAAGTCATAACCATAGGACGGATCATAATAATTGAAAATCAGGGTCATGATGTCCCCATGGGTGCCAATCACTATTTTTTGTCCCGCATGCCTTTCCAGAATTCGCTGTATAACAGCGATTGCCCGCGCCCCAGCGACTTCACCGGATTCTCCACCTGAATAAGCAAATGCAGGATCATCATAGAGCCTTTGTTTGGCTTTCCGAAAATGTTCATGCTTCACTTCAGGACCTGACAGCTCACGCTCACGCAAATCCTCTTCGGTGACCACAATGCCACCTGACACTTCAGCCAACCCCTGAATCGTATCCACGGCCCGTCTATACGGGCTGGAATAAAACGATTGTATCTGCTCCCGGTGGAGCAGACCCGCGACGGTCGCCGCATCCCTTTTTCCTTGTTCCGTCAGACCTCGCTCGCGTTCCTGCCCTTCCATATATTCAGACTGCGCGTGCCTTACAAAATATAAAGCCGTGTTGGCTTCATTCGTCATCTGTCCGCCATTCCTTTCTTCTTTTCAATCACAATTAGGCAAGTGCTGTCTGGCAAAGGTGCAGGTTGACCCTGTTCATCCATAAATATAATTCGTTCTCCAAGCGCCTCCGTATATCCTTCCTGAAGAAAGTGCCTGAATGTAATAATCTCGGCTTGCTCACCCAGCGCTTCGCGAATACAGTGCTCATATGCCGATGGGGTAAATATGCCAAATTGCTCCTGAATCTCATGGACATATGCTTCTTCGCCCCATGTATAGGTGTACAGAAATTCCATAGCATCGTTAATATCCAGCACCGCCTCGTCCTCAGAGATCTGCTCAAATTCAATGCTGCGTCCCTGGAAATCCTGCGCATACCGCTCCAACCATCGCATCCCATCCGGTTCGAGGAAACGAATTCGACGCTTCTGCGCTTCGGGTTCAGTCATGATACCATCCCTAATCAGAATCCGGCCCCCGGGTGACAACACGTTAAATGAACTTCTCAGCGCAGCAACGACCGTATCGCTGTTAAAGCTTCGTCCGTCACGTTCAATATACGAATACAGTTCATGCAGAATGGATGAAAAAATAACCGTATCCACCGTGCCTGACTGTACGTATTGATCCAGTTGAAGAGCATCTCCCTTCAATACTTGCCAGCGATGTGCCTCCCGCTGCTTTTTGCGCTCCAACGCCTCAATGACATTCGCTGAAATATCAATGCCGATTGGTTCCAACTCAGGTCGTTCCTGCTCAATCAGATCGAGCAATATTCCACCGCCGGGACCGATATCGAGCACACGTTTGCCAACCATGTAATCCAGCAGTACTTTCTTGTAATCACCTGAGCTGTTCATGTCGGCCAGATACGTCTCTTCATTATGGAACCGATCATACGCATCCCGACGGAGTCCAAACAGGTCAAATAACAACAGCACAGCCTTTTCGTATAACGGAGACTTTTCTGCTTCAATACAAAAAGCAATTAGCTTCTCGGCCGCTGGCGAAAATTCAAATGTCACAAATACCGTATCCCTCAAATCCGGGTGCCGTTCAATCCGATGTGTCAGATGAGGGTAAGTAATCGTCTCACCTGCTTCAATCTGCTCCCACGAATATTGCTCCAAATACTTTTCAATCATTCGTTTCTTGTAAATATTCAGTTTCTTGACACCTTTGTAATCGTAATACATCGTGTTCATTAAAGGTTCGAAGCTGATATGCCTTACCACATCCAATTGTTGCTCCTGCGAAGTCGAATTTGAGCCCACTGCTTCTTCGTCGGCTACTATGCCTGTACCTGTGCTGTTCATAATCAAATCATCTACAGATAACACCATAGCTTCACTATGCAGCGTCAAAAGGAAGATCTTAACCATCTCCTGCAACGAAAAATCATGCATCGCTGACTCCACATACCATAAGGTCCGATGAGCCAGAGGAGCGAGAAGTTTCTCTATCTCAAGCTGGGCTTGAAGTTTGGCATATGCTTCATCTATCGCTTCTCCTTGACGTATAGAGGAGCTCCGTAAGCGTGACAACCGCTCCTTCACATTCCAGTCCGTATGATCCGGCTCTGTAATGATCCAGCCTACGATACGCTGCACTTCAGCCTGAACTTGATTCCAAAGCGATGGATCAACGCCAGCAATGATGCATTCATTTAATGCGATCAGGATGGCCTGCAATTCATCTGCCGTCAGCCACCCTTGCGTTATGAACGAGTGCAGTGGGGCATTTTCGGCAAAGGGGATTTCTCCTCTTATGTACTGACCAATAAGTCCGTGTGTGGCAATAAGGGCACGAATGATCTCATACCGAGGTGGGAGTGAACCATATGCTGTTTGCACAATTTGTGTACTACCACTTGGATCATCAATTGATAAATCACTCGGGGATTCCAATCGAGATGAATGTTTCTCCTCACGATGTCCTTGCTTGCCATGCAAATGTCCAATACTTCCGTACATGTCATACACCTGTGCTGAACCCACATTGTGCACGAACAGGTTAACCCCCTGTTTCTGCCATTTTCGCCGCTGTTTCGGTGATCCTGCCTTTGCCGTTTCCGACCAGACCAGCACATCCTCCAGAATTTCTCGCATCCAAAAAGAAACTTGAAGCTGCTCCAGCACCTGGAGTGTGCGTTCTACGTAATCCAGTACCGGATTCGTGCCTTCCAGCTCAGCTATAGAATGAATGCGTTCCAGGTTAATATTCGGCTGCTCTGCCGCTGCCAGCAGCTGCAGCCACAGTGGCTGCTCCCCCTCCGGGAGATGGCCTGACTTGTAAGATTGCATGGCCTTTAATGCGTTCAGCATGAATTTCTTCACCTCGTTATCCTTGTTAGTTACACTAAATATGTCATTTCAGCAGACGAATACGATCCTGCACAAGCTTAATTAACTGATCCGCTTCCACTGTAGGTAACCTCTCGTCTAGACGTGCAGCCGCGACAGGCAAAATCCAGGCATCCAGCTCCTGGCGAGATATCCCGGAAATCTGGATGTAATGTTGGATATAATGATCCAGCATTACATTGCGAGCCAATTCAAATCCCTTATGAACAGCCGGGTCTGTATCCTCCGGCAACGTACCGCTCATTAATATTACCCAGCTTCGTGCCACATCACCCGCTGGATCACCCGACATGCCTGTCATCCAGTCTATAACCCAATATTGATCTCTCATTTCATTTAACATGACATTATCGGGATGAAAATCGCCATGACAAATTTGCTTTCGCTCTGGAAGCGACGACATATAATTGATAACCTGCACCTTTTCTTCTTCCGACAATAGAAAGGTATTGCGAATGGCCCCAGTAAGAATCTGCTTTTGTGTGGGGAGTGCTCCTTCATCATCCTGTTGGGCGTGAAGGCTATGATGACAGACTGCCATTTGACGCGATAGTTCTTCGATCAACACGGGCTCCTGAATCATGAGGGATAACATCGTGTTGCCTTCAATCCGTTCAAATATAATCCCTTTACGCGATTCATCATCCATATACAATCTTGCCTGTGGCACAGGTAGGCCCTTTTGGAATACTGCCTCGGTAATTCGAAACTCATTCTGGACGGCTTCGGCAGGAAAATCCGCATGGTATAATTTCATAATCTGATTTGATGGGTACTCATAGATCTCAGCCGTTCGTCCTTGCCCAATACGTCTCATTCTTCACTCTCCCTAACATGAGTAGACTACCTATTGCAGTACGATCCCTGTTGTAACGCTACCAGTTCAGTGCTGTTTATCGCTGTTGATGTTCACCCACGGCTGCCATCAATTCATTCATGATTCGTTGTCTCCCCAGTGGAGTCCAGCTCATCACAAACCAATTGGGAATGCGCTTAACTTTTCCATCCTTCACCGCCGGAATCTGGGGCCATGCTGCCGTTCTGGTCAACTGGTCATACATTTTGTCACTACCGGCGAGAATATGATGATGATGAATTAACAAATGTTCCGTCTCCAATACAGGCATGGCCTCCGGTTGCAGCTCCATACGCCACAGTTCTGCTGGAGCCTGATTACCCGGGCGCAGACCAAGCTCGCCGTATACCAATTCATTGAGCGGATGATTCACCCTGCCCTGAATGCCAATCGTCCGGTGGCTCACTTGCATGATAGTGATCCGTTCCTGGCCCAGTATCCGGCGCAATGTCTGGCCTGTTGTCTCAGTCTGCACATCCAGACGAGTCAGCATCTCCGCAGCCTCGCGTTCCCGGTTCACCAACTCGGCAATTTTCTCAAAGTTTCCTTTCCAGTCCCACACAGAGAAATCCAGAAATACAGGCGCAGCCGTTTGTTTAAACTGCTCTCTGAACTCTGTATGATAATGATCGGCGATGATCATATCTGGATTGCACTGCTCCAATTCCAGCAGTTGGCTGTGCAATTGTTCCGCATACTGTTCATTGCTCTGTCCTGGATATTGGAATAAATCCACCACACAGACCGGCTCGATTCCAACTGATTTCAGATGGTCTCCGAATCCGAGTGAGGATGCTACAGCCACCTTTAACTTGCCTCGCTTCATATATAATGTAGGGGATACACCCACCATGCGCTGAAACATGCGACTAAAGTAAAATTCACTTCGAAACCCGACTGCAGCTGCCACTTCCTTCACTCGACTGTTCTTTGTATTCAGCATCTGTTTTGCATGGGTCATGCGCACATTGCTCAGGTACTCGACTGGTGGCAGACCTGTTTCACTTCGGAACAAACGTGAAAAAGCAACCGGCGGCATGCCACCTGCTGCTTCAGCCAGCTGTTCAATGCTTACTTTGTCCGTATAGTGCTGCTCCATATAAAGGATGCTCCGTTCAACCCGTTCATCCACTACGGTATCCAGCTGTTCCGGTTCATTCTTCATAATATTCTGGATCAATTGCTCTAACTGAATTCTCAAATTCAATGAATCCCGATTTCGTTCTTGCCGACTGTGATGATACAACTGCACGATCTGTTGGAGGATCTGTTGTGGATGATGAACGGGAATATGCCCTGGTGAGAGTGCACCGGATAAGGATAGGGAAGGCAATGTTTCATATCTACCTCTGGTCTTGGTTAGCCGAATCGGTTCAAACCATACACCATAATATTCGAACGTACTACCTTGTTCCGGGAATTCCACAATCATGCCGGGTACAAGCAAATATAACTGGAGAGGACGAACCTTCTGTAGCGCACCATCCAGTACAACAACCCCTTCGCCCTCTGTAATAAAGCATAATATGTATACAGGAACCCGAACATGTTTGGCTTGTCGGGTCATGGGAAACTTTCGTTTACGTACTGAAGATAAAAGATAGATTAGATTGGCTTCGTTCACATATGATGGCATGAAAAAATGCACCAGCCTTTCTTGCATTCTGAATCCTTTTCTTCATTATATCCCTCTGCGTCGTAACAGCAAATACATCATATACGGAGCCCCAATAATCGCCGTAATTAATCCGGCTGGAATCTCATACGGAGCGAACCATGTCCGTCCGGTGAGATCTGCGAGCATGACGATCAGTCCTCCAAGCAACGCCGCAATTGGCAAGCGAACCAGACTCCGGCTGCCTGCCAGATGTTTTGCCATGTGAGGGGCCATTAAGCCGACAAATCCAATCGTTCCTGCCATCGACACCGCAGACCCGGCGAGCCCTACGCTCATCAGAAGGAACAACACCCGCATCGTCTCCACCCGCAGACCGAGTCCAGCAGCCGACTGGACATCCAGCAGAAACATATCCAGCCATCTGGACATCCATATTAATAGAAGAAACAGAATCAGCAGCCACGGCATTAAAGGCCAAAAGTGTTCCCACGTTCGTCCGTATAGACTCCCTGCCATCCACACAGAAGCCTGGGAGACCCGGAATATTTTGCCCACCGTCAGCAAATATGTGATTAACGCACCTGCCATTGAAGAGATGCCCACACCAATCAGCAGCATGCGAACCGTGGAACTCGCCTCTCCTTTTCTCCATGACAATCCATAGATTACCGCGGCCGCGAGAAAGGCTCCAATGAATGCAATCCACGGCATATGACGCATTGGAAAAGTAGGAACCAGCACCATGACGGCAACCACCGCCGCAGCCGCACCCGAATTCAGCCCAATCACGCCAGGTGATGCCAGAGGATTCCTCGTAATGACCTGTAGGATTGTACCCGCCAATGCCAGACCGCATCCAACCAGAAAACCGGTCAGTACCCGGGGCAGCCTTAACTGATGAATGGTGAAGTGATATTCCTGATCTCCCCTGCCCATCAAGCTACGCAATACTTCTCCCGGAGGGATGGAGCGATCTCCCAACATCACATTAAGCACAAGCGCTCCCACATTCAACATCAAGAGAATCAGAATAATGGTGAATGCACGTCTCTTTATAATAGAAGAAATCATATCGATCTCTCCTTTCTTTGGGCCAGATAGATGAGGAAAGGAGCACCGAAGAAGGCTGTAACCACCCCAACAGGAATTTCCTGCCCCGGCAAGACAAATCTCGCCCCAATATCTGCTGTGAGCAGCAGTAGTGCCCCGAGAACAGCAGAGTACGGAACTACCCAGCGATAATCACTGCCTGTTATCGATCTTGCAATATGCGGAATGGCCAACCCGATAAACCCGATGGGTCCGGCAAGTGCGACGGCACTGCCAGCCAGCAGAACAATAGCGATAATACAGATGATCCTAATCATCTTCATTCGCTGTCCTAATCCTTGAGCCACTTCATCTCCTAAGCCAAAAATGTTCAATTGACTGCTTAATGCAAACGCACAGATGATGCCAATGATCAGATAAGGCAGAATTTGAATAAACAGATCAAGATCTCTGCCTGTTAATGAACCCGCCAACCAGAAACGCATCGTATCCAGGGACTGCTCATTCAGGATAAGAATGCCTTGTGTCAATGAAGCAAATAACAAATTTAATGTAGCCCCTGCCAGAACTAGTTTGACTGAAGATAAGGGTTGTCTGCCCGTGGAACTAAGAAGGAAAACCAGCACGCCTGCAACCGCCGCCCCCAACAGCGCAGACCATGCAAATAATTGTAGAGACGTCGTTCCCAGCCAAAAGGAAGCAAGCACCGCGGTAAGTGCCGCGCCATAATTAATACCGAACAGTTCAGGACCTGCGAGGGCATTGCGGCTAATCGCCTGCATCAGGCACCCGGCCACAGCCAGTGAGCTGCCAACCACTGCGGCAATAACCGCTCTTGGCAGCCTGACGGTTTGAATGATCAGGTGTTCACGCGAGCCATCAAAGGCATAGAACGTATCCACAACAGAACGCAATGGAATCTGTACGATGCCATACATGATGCTGAATAGAAACGCGAGAAGTGTCAACACGATGATGGTTGCTAAACCAGTGATTTTAAACCTGGTGTTTGTGTTCATTTTTCTACGCCTCCAACCTGCATGCTGCTTGATTTATGTACTTCAATATGTTGTATAAATCACTTGAAAAAACGAACTGTCAAAATTTTTCCTTCTATTATATAAGAACAAATATAGAGCACGAATATAACATGGAACGAGCCCTATGCAGAAAAATCAGAAAAATTGGATCGTCACATTCGACGACCCAATTTTACAGTTAAGCTATGACCACTTGGAAGCATAATTGCAATTGATAAGTGCTGAATCCCAATCCATTGCCGCTAGAAAAGGTCCAGCATGTTTTGTGTTTAGTTGGCTACATAGGTGTTCAGGTCATCCACGACCTTGTTTACAGCCTGAATGCCCAGGCCACTCATCCAGTACTCCCAGTCAACCGGGTGCACAGCTTCATTTTGGACTCCTTTCAACGTTGCCCACAATTTACTTTTCTCCAGTTTGGCGAATGCATCCGGCTCACGGTTAAACCAGAAGACTACGTCACCATCAAGATCAGCAATCTGTTCTTCCGTAATATCCTTGGAGAAGCCTGCATCCTGCTGTGCTGCGGGACGAACAATTCCGGAATCTTCCATAATCGTACCTGCAAATGTTTCTTTCAGATAGACCTGAATTTTGTCTTCACGGGGACGGAACAGCGATACTTCCTTGGCATCTTTGCCTGCAAGCGTAGATTTCAATTCCTCAATGCGCTGCTGATATGTATCCAACAGCTTCTTGCCATCTTCCAGCTTGTTTACAGCATCGGCATGAAGCTGCAGATTTTCTTTCCAGGTAACCCCAAGTGTTTCTACAAACACCGTAGGCGCGATTTGTTTTAACTGATCATGGATAGCATCATGTGTATCTTTATTACCAATGATCAAGTCCGGCTTCAGTGCATCGATAGCCTCCAGGCTTGGTTCATTCACCGATCCGATATTCTCAATGCCTTCTGTGCCTTTTAGATAAGCCGGATACGGATCGCCTGCTGCCAGGATGGAAGGTGCGCCTACAGGTTTAATGCCCAACTCGAGCAAATTATCCAAGGCCCCAATGTCCAGTACCACAATTCGACTTGCATTGGTTGGAACCTGTACCTCACCATATGCATCTTTGACGGTAGGTGTATCGCCAGTATTGGCTACGGTTTCTTCTTGCTTTGGTTCGGTTGGAGCGGTTTCCGCTGCTGTACCATTGGCTGCACCCGATCCCGAATTTCCACAACCCGCTAGCACCAGCATCAGTACTGCCAACATAGCAAAATGTATCCATGATTTCATTCCAATCCTCTTTCTCTCTACTTGCATTCCATCCAACCCCCTGATCCTATTTAATAACCTAATCAATAATGATTATCATTATTAAAACAATATCCCACAATTCCAGTTTCTGTCCATGCAATATTCTTTTGATCTCATATACTATTTTTTAATTCATCCTCATTAGACCCATATTTATCCATAATCGTGTGCTCCAGTGGATTCGGAACTTGATGAATACGCAATTCATGATCTGGAAACAAGCGCCGCTTCGTCAATTGCTCTACTCCGATCTCAGGATCAAACAAGGAATACAATTCGTACCGTTCATGAAATTCAGGGAAACACTGTTGATAGTCGGTAATAATCTTACGAACTTTGTTCCAGAAGGTCTGCTCTCTGATCTGGTAATGCTCCTGCATGAACAAAGCCAGCTCTCCAAGATTGATAAAGAAAAAGGCATCATGTATGAAATCCCGAACTTCTGTCGGTTCTTCCGTCTCCAGGAATGAATTACGGTTCACACGACGATGATATTCCGGCACCTCGACAAGCGCTGGAGAGAGCTTTGGATCGGCAAGTGCCTCTCTTGTAAATCGAATTCCATCGTGAAAATCCTTCAGCGCAACGCGTGAGGGTCTGCCTTCCCGGTGAATTAGCAGCATATTCTGTGCATGAGACTCCAGCGCAATCCCATGAGCGAATAACCAGTGAATGAGCGGTCGTACCGAAGTCAGTAACAGCTCGGACAACCATTCATCAGCACCCAACTTTTTCACCCAAGGATCAATCACCGGGCGCCCTGCATAGTCCAGTGTAGACAATGCATTAAACGGAATCGCTGATTCACCTGGTTCCAGCCGGGAATATACACTTTCCCTCCAAATGCAGGACAGTACACCATACGAGAGTGGCTTCAAAACATCCGGTATCTGATGATTGTCGTATGCAACGCCAGCAATCTCTCCCAAAAGAATGACACGCAGTTCATCCCTCAAGTAGGGATCTTGCTTGCTAATTCCCTGCAGCCAGTCGGTAATGCGAGGTCCATTCTCAACCGTATGTGGGGCGATCACCCTGCTAGTTGATGTATTGATCATACTGAGCGACAGCTTCAAATACGGTGAATGGGGACGTGATCGGTTAGCTAGCGTGCGGATCGACTGTTGAGCAGTATATCGGTCTTCGCTGCTACCAAGCGGTACGATGCTTCCGTTACGAATATCTTCTGCAAGTACAGAACTGATCGTTGTTCGCCATTGCCACGGATGGACTGGCATCAGCACATATTCTGCCGGATCAGCACCCATTTCCTGTAGTGCCGTGAGGAAGCGTTCCAACACTTGTTCGCCAAGTTGATCCTGAAGCCATTCCCTTGTAGCCGGTCCATGTTCATTCGTGCCATGACTTATCCGTGCGTTTTGCTTATGAATTCCAACCCATATCGGTTTAATACATCCGCCGAACTCGGGTCCATATTCAAGCTGATCTTCGATTCGGAAGCCGATACGGGATTTATAACTTGGATGATATGGATGACCCTCGATGATTCCACTTTCCCAGTCTTCATCGGGAAGAGCATGTAGATCAGTCTGCCGCTCAGCCCGTACATATCGCGCCAGTGTGTCATTGATCAGCGTCTGCTCCAGTTCTTTAACAAAATGTAGCAGCTTCCCTTCATCGGCGCCTATCGCTGGTCCAACTTCCAGCAAAAATAGAGAAATCGACTCCGCTTCTTGGCCGGCTGTAGTTCCAGGCAGAATAGGTTCTCTCTTTTGAATGCTGTTACTTTTCGAAGCCGGAGTCTCATCCACATAGACACGTCTTGTAATCGGTTCATGGTTCAACCGCAAACGACCAAAGGTAAGATGCCCTGTTCCCTTGCATGCGTAGATGACCCGTTCACCATTCAGCCCTGTACCCTCCATTTCCCAAACGTTGAACCCCTGCTCCTCCCTTGAGGTATATTCCATAACACCTTCGTACATCAAGGATTCAACCAACTGTCTGAATATGCGTCTGCGTGCATCGGTATAGTGGTATGAAGACAGCGCTGCGGTGTACAATTTTCTTTGTTGATTTTGCCAATGCTCCTTCTCCACTCCAAGTCTAGAACTTGCAACAACATTTTCTGGATGGCTAAAGGAGTCCTCTTTGCAAAACGGTTGCCTCTCCTGATCCTCATCATGGCTCTGATATTCAGATATTCTCGTACTTTCCATGCGCATGCTCTCCTCCCCCCTGATTAATTCTGCCGAACTGGCCTGTAGACATGCAGTGGATTACTTACCCGATGCACACAATCCCCCGGCCCTTCATGAATTCGCCGTCTGGTCAGCTGTTCCACTTCGATCTCGGGTGCAAAAACGTCAAACTGTTCGAATCGCGCCTGTAACTCCGGGAACCGCTCCTGGTAATTCAAAATTACTTCGGTAGCCATGCGCCACCATTGCTTTTCGCTCAGATCAAAGTGCTTCTCCAGAAAAAATGCCACTTCGGTCAGGTTGATAAAAAGCAACGCGTCCAACATAAAGTCCTTCACCTCAGAAGGGTCTTCTTTCTCCACAAACGAATTGCGATTCACCCGCTGATGGTTGGCAGGCGGATATTCAATTTCCGGGTATCCAAACGGGTGAGGAATGGATGGGCAGTAACGGATACCGTCATGGAAATCCTTAAGCGCAATCCGGCTGGGCCATCCTTCTTTCAGCACGATGATCATATTTTGCGCATGTGATTCCAGCGCCGCCCCATGTGCGTACAGCAGATGTATCAGCGGTACCACCGCAATATTCAGCAATTGCCGGGCCCAGCGATCCAGGCCATATTCGTTTATCCACGGTTTAATGACCGGAGTGCCCTGCTGATCGAGATGACACAGAGCATTGAATGGCAAAGCCTCTTCTCCTGCCATTAAGCGCGGATGCAGACTTTCCCGCCAGATAGACCCGAGTGATCCGTATATTTTTTGCTCCAGCATATTGGGCAGTTTCTGGTGATGGTACGATACCCCCGCAATCTCCTTCAGCACAATCAGACCAAGCTCACCCTGTAAAAACGAATCTTCTGCCACCACACGACCAAGCCAATCAGAGATACGGGCCGCATTCATGATTGTGTGCTGTGCCAGAATTCGTCCGGATGATGTATTCACCATATTCAGCGGCAGTTTGACATACGGTTTATCGCGATGACTCACATTCGTCAATGTGCGAATGGATTGTTGAGGACGGTAGGTGTCACCTGCTTGACCCAGATAGACAATCTCCCCTGTTCGGAGTTGCTCCCCACACGCCACCGATATGATTCGCTCCCACTGCCAGGGATGCACAGGAACAAATACATATTCGTCCACACTTGCATCCCCATCCGTATTCAACTTCACCTCGGCATTGGCAGCCGAGTTCAATTTCAAGTTCGCAGACGATATAACTTCCTGCAAAATCAACTTGAATGTCTGTAGCTCCTGCCCCAGCTCGTTATGGATAAACTCAGCATACGTGTCCAGTGAAGACGAAATGGATATTTGGGTTGAATCCTGTTTAATCGCAATCCAGACCAGCTTGAATTCGGGTCCGAACTCCGGTCCGTAGGCTTCATTGTCAGAGAGCGTGAATCCAACTCTGGATTTGTAACAAGGATGATACGGATGCCCTTCAATCAGGGCAGATTCCCACTCGTCATATTCCGATACCCGAGGTTCGGGCTGACCAGCACGCCATCGCACAGACAGCGTGTCCTTCAGATGGGTTTGCTGAAGCTCATCCATGAATTGCCCAAGCTGAGCTTCGGATGTGGGAATATGCGCAGCCATCTCCAGTAAAAAACGAGGAATGGAATCTGCTTCCGCTCGATCTTTCGATGTTACCCGTATAATTGGTTTATCTGACAACCGAATGCGGTCAAAGCTCTCTTTTCGTACAGCCCAAAAGGTGTATTCCACCTTCTCTCCTGTCTCCGTCTCCCCTCGCAGTGTATACTCTGCCTCCGCATAAGGCCCGATCACCGGTTCATTCAAGATTTGCTCATACAGAAACGACTCCACCAATTGCCTGAAAATACGTCGCCGCACCATTATCCACTCATCGGACCTGACCAATGCTGCTGTTAGACCGTTCATATGACACCTCCCATGATTGCACTGCCTCAAACCGTTTACGTGTTAATGCAAATAAATGTGCTGCGGATGTGGATGACTCAAAAAGTCATGATGCGAGATCGCCCAGCCATAAGCACCCGCATATTGGAACAGCAAAATGTCTCCTGCCCGAACCCCGCTTGACGTAATATCACTTGCCAAAATATCTTTCGGAGTACATAGCTGGCCTGCCACTGTAAAAGCGTTTTGCTTCACCTCGGGTCTGTCATACGGATGCGTCCAGTTCTCCACCTCAATCACCTCAAACGGATGACTGTGCTGCCAAGAAACGGGTAGGCGAAAATGATGTGTACCGCCACGCACGATGACATATGTTTTGCCGTGGTTGACTTTAACGTCCAGCACCTCGGTTGCATAATACCCACTCGATGCCGTAAGGTAACGCCCACATTCGAACAACAAAGTCGTTTCCGAAGGCAGTTCCTTTTGCAATACCGGTGCAATACCATTCACAAATGTGTTCCAGTCGAACTGTTGCTCCAGATGCGCATAGTTCACACCAATTCCACCCCCGGCATTCAAATACCGAAGCGTGAAACCATATTGCCTCGCCCAATCCCGCGCGATGGTGCAGTAATACTCAATCAGTTTCACATGCTGCTCCGCATCTAGATTGTTCGAAAGGGAGTGAAAATGAAACCCTTCCACCTGAATATGTGGCAAGTGTCGGAGCTGGTTCATGACTTGTGGCAGCATGACCTCGTCGATTCCGAACTGGGTCGGACGACCGCCCATCGCCAGTGTCGCCTGAGGCAGTGGACCTTTCAGGTTAATCCGCAGCAATACGGATACCCGAACGTCATTTTGACTCGCAATCTCGTTCAGCTTGTTTATCTCATGTATACTTTCCACATGAATAAGCTGCACTTTATGATCTATCGCTCCCCGAAGCTCTGCTTCTGTCTTGCCTGGTCCACCAAACAGAATCGGAATATCCGCTGAGACTTGTCTCACCTTCACGATCTCGCCCAAAGATGCCACTTCAAAGCCATGAACTACAGAGGCCAGCGCTCGAAGCACCTCTTCTTCCGAGTTGGCTTTGATGGCATAGAACAGCTGACTAGATTCCGGCATGGATTGTACACGCTGATGCACATGAGCGACGAGTGCTGTTACATCCCGGATGTAGGCACATACCGGTTCGGTCTGTTGTTCTTTCAGTGCCAATAAATGCTCACGGACTCTTGCAACCTGAGGCATACGCCCTGTATTCAGCTCTATAGCCATAAACGTGTGCCCTTTCCTTGTTCAACGGCTCTTGCATACATCTCTGCCGCACTGGAAATATCCTCAATCGCCATCCCCATCGGGTTCAGCACAATAATCTCATCCTCATGTTCGCGTCCTGGCTTTTCCCCTATCAGGATCTCGCCGAGTTCAGCGTGAAGCTGCTCACGGGAGAATTTGCCCTCCAGCACCAGCTGATTAATAATCTTTTTCTCCCGGTTGGATTGATCCCAATCGTCCACGACTACTTTGTCTGCCTGCGTAAATACATCCTTGTGCAAATCCATAATCGAGATGTTGCTAACAAATGTACCTTTGGCAATCCATTCATACGGAATATGCGGCGATGAGGCTACCGTAGCTGTTACGAGTACTTCCGCTTGTCGTACCGCTTGTTCTGACGAATCTTCCACCCGTACTTCAACCTGATCAAAACGCGAACCAATTTCATCGGCAAGCTGGCGGGCCGTATCGGCATTCAGGTCATACAAATGGATGGTCCGAATGGAGTCAAATTGTTCAAGCAGCGAGGTGATCTGCATTCTGGCGATCACCCCGCAGCCAATCACGCTCACTGTGCGGAAACCTTCTCTGGCTAAATACCTTGCCCCGATAGCTGTAACTGCCGCCGTACGCATCCCGCTGATCACGCTGCCTTCCATCACCGCCACCGGATAGTTGCTTTCCGGATCATTGAGGATAATAAGAGCGCTTGCACGTTCCTTATGACGCTTGGCCGGATTATCATGTTTGCTCCCAATCCACTTGAGACCACTGATCGCTACATCGCCACCCACATACGCAGGCATCGCAATAATGCGATCGGCAATATGACCGCTCTCCTCGTTAACCCGCAGATAAGGCTTCAACGGTTGCACGATATCCCGCTTGGCATGAAGCTCCAGTGCACGGGTTACTGCTTTGACATATGGCTCTGAATACAGCCCTCCCAGATCTATAATATCCTGTTTACTCATATACAAAAGGCTATGATCCTGAACGGTACTCATATCTGATCTCTCCTCCGAGATAATTTTTTATATACTCTTGATCGTTTGGCTTGGCGGCAATTGATTAACCCATTGCTCGTCATACACACTGTCCAGATAACGTTCTCCACGATCTGCGAAAACAGTAACCACCTTGGCTGAAGGCCGCAAGGTTGGAACCAGTTTTTCCAGTGCAGCAACCAGTGATCCGGACGAACCTCCTGCAAAAATGCCTTCCCGTTCCAGCAGCTTCTGGCAGCCCAGCACAGATTCCCGATCGTCCACATGAATAACTTGGTCAATCTCGTTCGGGCTGAATAACTCAGGGACACGGTTGGCGCCGATACCCGGCAATTCACGCTGACGTGATGGTGTGCCAAAAATGATCGAGCCAACTGCATCAACGGCTACGATTAGCGCATGCGGATTTGCCTCTTTCACACGGCGGGATATGCCCAGAATACTTCCAGTCGTACTCACTGCACACACTAGTACGTCTATCTGTCCATCCATCTGCTCCACAATCTCCTGACCTGCACCATGATAGTGAGCTTGCCAGTTCAAAGGGTTGGCATACTGGTTGATCCAGTAACCTGCCGGGTCCTGACTGGCTAACTCCTTGACCCTGCGAATACGGGATTGCAAATAACTTCCGTGTTCGTCCGGTTCAGTCACCATGTCAACCTGTGCCCCGAGGTAGGTTATCATTCTCAGATTCGTTGATGTGATTTTTGGATCAACCACACAGGTGAATTTCAGGCCATATCGTTTGGCGGTTAATGCGAGACCGATTCCCAAGTTTCCTGAAGTGCTCTCGATAAGATGCGTATCCGGTTTGATCGTTCCGTCTCGCAGACCCTGCTCGATAATGTATCTTGCAGGTCGATCTTTCATGCTGCCGCCGGGGTTCATCATTTCCAGCTTGGCATACACCGATGCTCCTGAAGATCCGAACAGGGAATTCAAGCGAACCAGTGGTGTTTGACCAATACAATCGATAATGGAATCCGCAACTTTAAGCGAGCGATCCTTGATTTGCAGGGTACTTTGTTCCATGTGTTTACACCAGCTTTCTGGGCATATTGTTGTCCAAAATCGCTTTATTGATAATGATTATCATTTTCACATTTGGACACAGGGCCTATTATGCATATCCTTTTTTTTCCTGTCAACACTAAAATTTTTGGAAAGTTTTTGAAAAAAATAAGATTGACATTGAGAATCATTCTTGATAATCTGATCAG
The DNA here is from genome assembly GCF_001636635.1 of Paenibacillus sp. O199. Taxonomy (NCBI): domain Bacteria; kingdom Bacillati; phylum Bacillota; class Bacilli; order Caryophanales; family Paenibacillaceae; genus Paenibacillus; species Paenibacillus sp. O199. The sequence goes on along the minus strand of NZ_LGRP01000002.1, from coordinate 122,630 downwards.
CAATTGGTTTCAAATTGCCAAAATCAAGGTGGTGAAGTGGACACATGATGTCTCAAATGGCATGGAAACAGAGCGTCCGCATTTTGTGGGGTGGGCGCTTTCTTTCCAGTGCCGGGCTGACTGGAATCAGCCCTTTTATACCGTACTACATGGAGCATCTGAACGCGGGAACGCCGGAAGAAGTGCTGATGTGGACAGGTCTGTCCGTATCTGCACCTGCTCTATCCTACGCACTGCTAACCCCTTTTTGGGGTAAGATCGGAGATCGTTGGAGTCGAAAATGGATGGTTGTCAGAGCGCTGGTCGGACTGGCCCTTAGCATGTTTCTGATGGGCATTGCCCAGACGCCCTTTCAATTCTTTTTGTTCCGTCTCTGCCAGGGGGCTTTCGGTGGCATATCTGATGCGAGCAGTGCGTTTGTGGGAACCCATGCCCCTGACCAAAAGCAGGGTTCTGCGCTCGGACAGTTGGAGCGGGCATCGGCAGCAGGTCTGCTCGTGGGACCACTGCTAGGAAGCATATGTGTAAACACATGGGGAAGTCGTCCGCTATTGTTCATTACGGCCTCGTTGACGTTGAGTTTTGCTGTGCTTGCCGCAATCGTATTAACGGGGGCGACGACGCATCGGACTCGTACGGCCAAGAACAATACTCAAGTATCTCCTGTGGAACAGCACCAGCCTTCGGTCGCTATGTTGAACAACCATAGCAAAAACAAAAACAAGAGCGGAATTATCCATGCCTTCGTTTCGCTGATTACACATCCGATTGCCCGAAGACTCGTTATCGCAGGCATCATTTTCAAGCTCGCAGATTTTGCAACATTTACGATGTTTACTCCGTTTATTCGTGAAATCGTCCCTTCCTCAGGTGCAGCTGCACTTACCGTCGGGGTTCTGCTCGCGATGTCTTCGGTTGGTGAATTGGTTGGCGCATCGTGGTGGGGTAAGCGAAACGATCGTTACTTACCCGAACGCAATCTCCGGCTGGCTGGTTTGTTATGCGGCTTGTGCCTGCTTGCACATACACTTCCACTCGGGGTGGCCTGGCTGCTGGTTGTACGTTTTCTGCAAGGATTCTTCTACAGCGCCCTATTGCAGACGGTCATGCTCAACGTGCTCAAATCCTCCACCGATCAGGATCGGGGCGTGCGCATCGGAGCTACCAACAGCATGTTAATGGCTGGTCAGATTGCCGGTCCGTCCATTGGGGTTCTAATCGGAGGTATCTGGGGAATTCCAGCTGTATTTCTTGTCATGGGGACAGTCATGCTCGCCGCTTCGCTTGCTGTACGCCGCCCAGCGGTTCATGAGCCAAAAGCTCCCGTACAACTGCCACTCCAATAATTTGTGAAAGGATGATAATCAATCATGACCAAGGATAACGTCACCATCGATCCATTCCAGCAGACTGTTCATCCCTCTTTAGTATCGCCGAGCGGAATTGCCCGTCAGGAGATGCTAAGCCGTATATTGAACGCCTATCTTCGAGAAACCGAACAGCATGATCCTTATGTTCGAATTGCCACGCGGCCAGACCTTTCGCTTGTTATTGAGCTTCCGCGTACTGGTCAGAGGATATATGGAAATCTGCTTCATCGTTCCGCCGCTGGACATCATGTCTATGGCGACAAGTTTCACATTGCAGAATCAGACGAGGCACAGCCCGATGGTTGGAGAGAGGTTTCTTTTGAACAAATAACGACGCTGTTGCTCGATGAAATATCATCTGTAGAACCCAATCTTGAAGCCCGAATGTTGAAAAGAGTAGAGCTGGAGCAGATGGTTTACAACAGTTTGGAGCATATGACCTCTTATCTGGAGCATGCCCTAAGTACAACCTCTCCTGTAACATTGGATTTTCGCTATCTGGAACAGGCACTACTATGTGGTCATCCATTTCATCCAACTCCGAAAAGTCTGGAGGGCTTCAGTTCTTCGGATTCGCATGCCTATTCGCCAGAATTTGGCGTTAGCTTTCCTCTCAGTTGTTTTGCCGCAGCACCTGAACTTGTGTTCGAGGATTGGCTGGATACCGTGGATTATGGCAGTGAAGCACCCTGGGTTCCTGCAGAAATGGCCGAGGCCGCCTGGAAGTACCTCTCTCTGGCAAGCAAACAGTATGTCCTCCTCCCTTGTCATCCTTGGCAGGCTGCCTATTTGCGGACACTTGAACCTGTAAAGTCCTTATTACAACAAGGCACTTTGATTGATCTGGGCTCTACAGGGCCCTACGTGTACCCAACCTCATCGGTGCGCACGGTCTGGAATCCGAAGGAAGGTTGTTTCTACAAGCTGTCTCTTAATATTCGAATTACAAATTTTATTCGCGAGAACAATGAAGAGCAGTTGCTGCGCACACTGGATGCATCCAGAATTGTACTGCAGATTCAGGATCGCTGGACGTCAGAGAAATTTCAAATTTTGCTGGAAAAAGGCTACCGTAGCTTGAAGGTTCCAGAGATACCTTCGTCTACTCAGGATGCGCTGATCTCGGGATTCTCCATGATCCTGCGTGAAGCACCAGAGTCTTGCCGCTCTGCTTCAGGGGCGCCTTATGTTGTGGCCTCTCTCATGGAGGTACTTCCGGGAGAAGCCGAACCGCTGTTGTTCCGGGCTGTCCGGGAAAGTCTCCAATCATCTTCGTCGCCGGATCGTGTAAATGATACGAGGGTGCAGACAGACTGGTATGAATGGCTTCGTCAATATCTGGAGTTGTCCATGGTTCCACTTGTGGAACTGTATGCCGAGACAGGCATTAGTCTGGAAGCTCATGTACAGAATTCCATGCTGCGTCTTGAAGACGGCATGCCTGCCACATTTATGGTTAGGGATCTGGAGGGCATCAGTGTCAATCGAGCCTTAGCGGAACAGCACGGTTGGATCTATCAGGTAGTCAACGCCAACAGTCCTGTCCTGTATACGGAGGAAGAATCACGGCATCGATTGAAATATTATTTCTTTGTCAATCACCTCAGTCATGTGGTGCAGCGTCTGGCATACTATACTGGTCAACAGGAGCAGCCATACTGGAGGGTGGTGAGAAATACGTTAGAGGAGCTTCGGAAAAAGACAGCCGAGTCCTCGCACATCAACGACGTCATTCGTGATCTGTTGACCACCAAGACCTTACCGGCCAAAGCCAATCTGCTCAGCCGGTTCCATCAGCGTGGTGAGACGCCGCTATACGTCAACATTCCCAATCCAATGAGGTAAGGAGGTTCCTTTTATCTGCTCCAATTCATTCAGCAGTCTATTAAGTACCTCCCAGCCTCCAATATTTGCACACCAAAAAACGGCCCTGGAGAACAACACAACGTGTTCTTCCAGGAACCGTTTCTTTCTTTCTTTCTTTCAAATCATTTTCCGATTCATTTCTTATCTTATTTCAAACTATTCTATTCGAACTCATCGCCTCTTACTTTGGCAAAGACCATCATATCTACTAACGTACCTGTACTGTCACGCCGCATCTTGCGCAGTACACCTTCAAGCGTATAACCTGCGCGCTCAGCCACTTTGGCACTTCGCACATTGCGGGCATCACAGCGGATTTCCAGCCGATTCGCTTCCAGATAAGATATTGCGAACTGCTCTATACCTCTGACTGCTTCCGTCATGAGACCCTCACCGGCACGAGAAGTTCTAATCCAGTAACCGATCTCGAAACAACGGGCATTCCAGTCGATTCGATGCAGTCCACTGCTGCCCACGAATTCATCCGTAAATCGGTCACGTAAATGAAGCATCATGTCGGTACGCTCCAGAAATTGCAGTCTGGCTTTGCGAGCATTCGCTTCCGATTCCTCCAGTGAAGGTATGTTCTCGGCAAAAGGTAGCCACAAACGTAATTGCTCCACACTTTCACGAATGGCCTCATTCACTGCCGCTCCATCTCCCCACCTCGGGGCACGAATAGTCAAACGTGGTGTTTCGAAACTTTCTGGAAAAGACAGCATTAACGGATTAATCGAAGCGGGATTGGTCATGAACTCTACTCCTCCACCTGGAATATCGAGTCAATGATCAGCGGCAAGTTATCCCTTACGGATACAGCACCAAAAACGGAACGGGCGTGTACTCCCTGTTCTCCGAACACATCCAGCATGAGATCCGAGAACCCGTTTAACACTTTATGGTGCTCCTCGTACGAGGCAGTGGCATTGATGAACCCCTGCACTTTAACCACCCGTTTCACCCGATCCAGCGAACCAAGCACTTCCTGAACGACAGCCAACACCTCGATGGCAGCATTTCGGGCAAATTCATATCCCTGCTCCGTCGTAAACTGCTCCCCGAGTTTACCACGCTCTCGCGTATCCGGCCCTTTACCGGACACATACATGATTCCATTTACAATCACCGCATTGGTATACTTTGCTGCCGGCGTACTTGCTTGGGGCAATACAATGCCCAATTTGTCCAATCTGGTCTGTATCATCGGCTTCTCCTTTATGTACAAAAATGTCTTTACAAGCTATCAATCTTTCAAATTATTCCTAATTTAGTTAAATCTCAATATACGCCGGTTGCTCCTGAACCGCAAGATGTAAAATGGGCTGAATAGATATTTTCCTACTATATAAGTAATTAATTACATTCCAGATTTCGATCAGCATTAAATACTCCAAACTAGAACACAGGGTACAGTTTACGATGTTAGATTTTTAATTGAAAGATTAAATGAATTAACAAATATATAATTCCTTAAATATTGAAAACGTTATATTGTAATTTCAAATCATTTCTTTTACGATAGAAGCAATAACTCTCAAAATCAATGGGATTGAATATAAGGAGGAATCTTCATGAGTGCACCATTGTTTCGTGATCCCATCTTTGATGGAGCTGCTGATCCGGTCGTTGTATGGAATCGTTCCGAGCAAACCTGGTGGATGATCTATACCAATCGCAGAGCCACAGCCGGAGGGCCAAAGTTCGCCTGGGTGCATGGCACGGATTTGGGCGTAGCTTCTTCAGCTGACGGTGGACAGTCTTGGACTTATCGCGGTACGTTAACCGGGTTGGAGCATGAATGGGGACATAATACGTTCTGGGCTCCAGAAATTTTCTGGCATGAAGGCACGTATCACATGTATGTCAGTTACATTCAAGGGGTGCCCCATGACTGGGCGGACCATGATCGGCACATTTTGCATTACACCAGTACGGATCTGATATGTTGGACTTTTCACGGCAAACTGGAGCTTAGCTCGGATCGTGTGATTGATGCGTGTATTTACCCGCTGCCGAACGGAAAATTCCGGATGTGGTACAAGGATGAAGCTAATTCGTCCCATACGTATGCAGCAGATAGCCCGGATCTCTATCAATGGGATGTGATTGGACCGGTTATTGCAGGACGTGCGCATGAAGGGCCGAACGTATTTCGTTTCGGTGATTCGTATTGGATGATTGTTGACGAATGGAGAGGACAGGCCGTTTACAAATCGGATGACCTGGAGAATTGGGAATGGAACAGTCTGATTCTCGATCAGCCAGGAAATCGTGAGGATGATGGTGTAATCGGTTTGCATGCAGATGTCGTCGTACAGGATGATGAAGCCTATATCTTTTATTTTACCCACCCGGACCGGATCGAAGGTATCGATCATGCCAGCGAACCCGCACGTCGTTCCTCCATTCAGGCCGCACGTCTCGATGTCATTGATGGTGTGTTGGTCTGTCCACGGGATGAAGTGTTACAGATGAAGTTGCGACCGGAGAACGATACAAGTCAAATTTCGGTTTGAGCTGCGTTGTTCCTAAAGTGAGATTTAAACACAGTTATACAACGTCATAATAAAGGACCTGAACCTATGTCTGCGCACGCAGGATTGCTCAGGTTCTTTTTTTACATGTTCGACTTCGGATCGCGTGTCGTCAAGAATTCCCTTCCTGTATTTACCTATAGGTTTAAGTGTCGTTACTTGTTATTATGTAGAACTCCATTTTCAAAATGGGAAAATACTAAATACATAAACAAGGACGTATTTATGAGTACAAAAACACGACATATTATTCTGATTTTATTCACTATCATTCTGATTATTGCATCCATCTTTTTTCATAAGTATCGTGAACTCAAACATCGTATCGAGTCTTCTGCCGACTCAGCTTACCGCAGTGTTATTCTGGAAAGTATACATTATAAAAAAGAGCTGGATCGATACATCAAAAGCAACAAAACAACAGATGAAACAAACCTGAGCATCTATACGAACAATATTAAGAACGCTTTCGAATATTATGGGCTCATTACTAATATGGTCGATGGAACAGCCCAAAGGTTATATACTGAACGAAGTGACCTTTTCCATCAGTACTGGCATGTGGTCCCTCCAGCCTATGCGAAGCTTTCATTGAAAGAATTACAAAAGGTAAGTGATAAAACAAACATCATTATTAAGGGACTCCAACGTTTGAAATAAACCCACCCTATTTCAGCACTCTCGTCGAACCTACTTCTCTAAACTCCTGTCGATATGTCCTCGGTGACACCTGAACCGTACGCTTGAACATCTTCCCGAAATGTGAAAAATTGCTGAATCCCGCTCGCAGAGCGATCTCGGTTATGGAATCCTCGCTTTCACGCAGCAACCGCTGTGCCTCCTTCACCCGAAGCAGATTGAGGTAATCGCTGAACGTGAAACCTGTGGTCTGTTTGAACAGACGGCTAAGGTAATGGGGACTAATTCGAAATAATTCAGCAACCTCCGGCAGCGCTAAATCCTGATGATAGTTATCGTTGAGATAACGCACCACTGCCTGTGCCTTGGGATGCAGAACCGGCTCACTATCGGCCGAGTGCACGGTGCCCAAATGTTTATTGCGGTAAGCAAACAACAGGAGTTCAACGGATCGGTGACGCAGCAGCAGGCTGCTTCCAGCTCTGTTATGGACCATCTCATCAATCATTTCACTGACCATTCGTTCCGCTGTTTCACTTACCTGTGAAGGAAGCCTCAGAATGGGAATATTCCAGCCGAATGGCTCCTTAAGGCCCTCTGCCAGCTCAGGTAAAATGGCCAATTCGGTGAACAGTTCTGGCTTGATATACAGAACAATTCGATCATGATCTGGCCTTCCACTCTCCATCGTTTTATGAACGGTATTACGGTTAATGAATACGAAATCTCCGGCTTGGACCCGGTAAGTTCGATCCTTGATGAAGTATATGCGCTCACCCGATAGCAGGTAGTACAGCTCATAATGGTCATGCAGATGGTCATCCGTCATGGAAAAATATCCAATGCGACGATCATATTCGATATTCAAATATCCGGTGGGATCATTGTAATCCGCTTGAAATGTCTGTATCATGCAGCTGCCCCCTTTAATTGAATTATAGCAAAATAAGCGGCATTTGAAAGCGATTACGCACAAAAAGCGGCGAATGAAGTGCTTCCTTGTTATAGTCTAGAGCTATATTCAAGGAGGCGATAGACATGAGTAACAAAAAACGCTATGTATTGGTCGGAACAGGCGGCCGTGCTGAATTTTTCTATGGAGCATTAGCCCAAAATTTCAGGGAAACATCCGAACTTGCAGCTTTTTGCGATATTAACCAGACACGCATGAATTACGCCAATCAGCTGCTGAGGGAAAAATATAAATACAATGAGGTGCCAACCTATACTGCAGATCAGTTCGATCAGATGATTGAGAACGAGAAGCCGGACTTCGTCATTGTAACCAGTATCGACCGCACCCACCACAAATACATCATTCGGGCAATGGAGCTTGGCTGTGATGTTGTGACTGAGAAGCCCATGACCATCGATGAGCACAAATGTCAGGATATTCTTGATGCCGTCAAGCGGACTGGACAAAATATACGCGTCACCTTTAACTACCGCTATGCGCCGCACCATACCAAAATAAGGGAATTGATTCAGAATGACACGATCGGAAAAGTGACTTCGGTCCACTTCGAATGGCTGTTGAATACGCGCCATGGCGCAGATTACTTCCGCCGCTGGCACCGGGACAAGCGTAATAGTGGCGGACTGCTCGTACACAAATCCACGCATCACTTCGACTTGGTCAATTATTGGATCGGTTCGCAGCCTGAGACCGTCTTCGCATTCGGCGATCTCATGTATTATGGTAGAGAGAACGCAGAGGAACGAGGCGTGACCCAGTTTTACACTCGTGCAACAGGCAACCCGCTTGCGCAAGAAGATCCTTTTGCCCTGCACCTGGATTCGGATGCACATCTCAAAGCCATGTATCTGGATGCTGAGCCGGAAGACGGCTACCAGCGGGATCAAAGCGTATTCGGAGATGGCATCAACATCGAGGATACGATGGGCGTTCTTGTCCAGTATCAGAATAAAGCCATATTGACCTATTCACTGGTTGCATACCAGCCGTGGGAAGGTTATCGCATCGCCATTAACGGCACCAAAGGCCGGATCGAAATGAATATTGTGGAACAATCCTATGTTAACTCGCTGGGTGACAAAAATCTTGAAGGTGCATTGATTGGGAAAACACTGCGAGTCCTTCCCATGTTCGATGCCCCATACGAGGTTCAGGTCGAGGAAAAAGAAGGCGGCCATGGCGGAGGTGATCCTGTACTTCTGAATGATCTGTTTGGAGAGCCAGCGGATGATCCCTACCACCGCGCTGCCAACCAATTCGACGGAGCAAGATCCATCCTCACCGGAATTGCAGCCAATCGCGCTATCGCAACTGGTTTACCTGTTCGCATCAACAATCTGGTTCGTTTCTAGGAACGCAAGGCAGCTCCAACCACATTTAATTCAAAGACTGCGTATAATACGCAGTCTTTTTCCCATTTTGACGACGGTCTTGAAGTCTATTCGCTTAAGGAGGAATCCATGTTTTTCTCATTAAAAAGCCGCCTGATCGCCTTTATCGTTGTGCTCTTCGTTCTTTGTTTTGGCACACTCTCCTTCCTACTCTTTAAGGAATCACGTACCGTGATCCGCTCTTACATTGAATCCTCTGCTCTTGAGAAGATGGAGGAATACGGCTCCTATGTCGATATGGTTCAAATGCAGATCTATGATGTAGCTTCTCTTGTTTTCAACAGCGATACCGCCAAGAACTGGGATAACGCGATGAGTGACCCCAACCTTCCTGAAGGGGAAAAGATGCTTGTCAATCTGGCGATGAGCCGTTTTCTGACCCAGGCTACGAACAGCTACACCAGTATCTCCGATGTATCCATCTATCGACGAAACGGGCTGAGGATTGGCAGTGAAAATCAAGTAACGACCGACCCTCTCTTCTTGCAAGAATTATGGTACAAAAATTTCTTTATCTCAGGGAATCACTGGCTGCCTGCACATACCGATCAACATGAAAATATAAGGGATCACGGCAACCCGGTAGTTAGCCTGCTGATGCCCATTGGGACCTTTCACCATGCTACAGCCCAAAATGTGATGAAAATTAATGTCAGCGAATCTTACTTTCTGGAACCGCTTAACCGAATCCATCTGGCCGAAAGCAGCACTATTTTTCTGCTGGGCGAAAAAGGAAGCCCTATTCTTTCCCAACAGGCCAATCAGCTTGGTGCCGAAGCTTTAGCAGAAATCGATCAGATTCGGAACAACTCGCTCAAATCGGGTGTGGTGTACCTGAACAATGATGAAGGACAGCGTGACATTCTGGTATACAAAAAGCTAGGGCGTACGGGCTGGATGCTGGCGGGTCTGGCACCGGAAAAAGAGCTATATTCTTCTCTTCACAAACTTCAGAGTACCATTCTGGTGGTCACCATTGTTCTCATTCTCGTCTCTTTGTTTGCCGCTACCTGGCTCTCTTATGGCGTCACCAAACCTTTAACACGACTGGTATTGGCCATGAGACAGGTACAACGCGGCGCATTCGATCAAGCAGAGTCCCTTCTACCTCCGGACAAAAATGTAAAAAGCGAAGTCAGTTATGTCATCTCCACTTTCCGCTACATGATCAGCCGATTGCGACAGCACATCCAGAATGAATTCGAGTTGAAGCTGCTCCGCCAGCAAGCTGAGTATAAAGCGCTGCTCATGCAGATTAATCCCCATTTTATGTTTAACACGCTGGAACTGGTGAGCAGTCTCGCCATGCAGCGCCGAACAGATGATACAGTTCAGGTCATTGAGGATCTGGGCAAAATGATGCGATTCTCCATGAATACAAGTGACGACAGGGTACAGCTTGCAGAGGAACTGGCTTATATCCGGCACTATATCTCCATTCTGCAAACCCGTTTCGGTCATAAGCAGGACATTACTCTGACACAGGAAGGCAGGCTGGATTCCCTGGTCATCATCAAATTTATTCTTCAGCCGCTTATTGAGAATGCCGTCAAATACAGCTTCCAGCATCAGACGACGGCAGAAGTACACATCCGGATCTCCAGACGGAATAACCGCCTGCATTTCAACATTTCAGACAATGGGCCCGGGATTCCAGCCGAAATCATCCAGAAAATTCATGATCCTGTTGAAGCATCTCAGCTCGAACCCCTATTGCGAAGCCAAAGCTGGCACATTGGGCTCGGTAATGTGGTTGCACGCTGCCGCTTGCATTACGGAAGTCTGTTTAACATTCAGATCGAGAACGGAGAGCATAACGGCACGTCTATTGAACTGATTCTACCCGCACAGGAGGAATATGATGTACAACGTATTGATCGCAGATGACGAGATCGAGGTTCGCGAAGGACTAAAATTGAAAGTGAACTGGCAAGACATGGGCTTTATCATTTCAGGTGAAGCAGCAAACGGCATCGAAGCGGAAGAGCTTCTGAAAGCTGAACATTTTGACTTGTTAATTACAGACATGAACATGCCTGTCATGGATGGCGTCCAATTGCTGGACGTTTGCCGAAGCCTTAATCCTTCCATTCAAATTATGATCATCACTGGATATGAAGATTTCCACTATGCCAGAGCAGGTGTGCGCAGCCAGGCCATGGACTATTTGCTGAAGCCTGTAACCCGGGATGAACTGAAAACCACTTTAAATAAAATCAAAGATGAGTTGGATAAAAAGAAACAGCTTCACGGCGATTCCGAAATGATGCAATGGCGTCTCTCCCAGTATTACAAAGAAATGAAGCAACGTTTCCTGCTTGATCTTGTTAGGGGGCATCGCCTCCCACCTTCTTCACTGCCAGAGCGGATGCGGCTGTTTCATGTGGAATCCTGGCAGGATCACAGCGTCTGTTTCATCACCGCTGGCATGCGAGACTCCGGTATACAGACTGCCTCAGTGGAACGTATTCCCGAAAAGCTCTACCTTCCCTTTGAGCTGCTTTGTCACGAAATGGCCCAGTCCTATCCAGATAATGTGCAAGTGTTCCATGACGGAGCCCACCCTGGAATTATGCATTTCATAACATTGGAAGGTATTCAGCACGAATTTGCTCAGCAGATCACAGCACAGACCCGCTCTGTTTTAACGATGGATGTACAAGTTGGATTGGGATTGTCCGTGTCTGGGTTTGAGCGCTGGAAAGAAGGCTATATTCATTCCCTATTGGCATGGAACTCTGCTGGACGCAAAGGTGCACAGGACCGTGTACCCGAAGTAGATCATAGTCCATTACTGCCTGAGGAAACCAGTCGCATGCTGCATCGTTGCCTCATTCGTGGAGAGCTGGATACCTTCCGCAGCGTGATTCGAAAGGAGCTTGCTTACTCATTTCGGATATCCACTTCCCATATGATCCGAAGCCTTTTTCAAATTTCATTATTGTTCGAACAGGAATCCTCGTGGATTTCCCCGGAATGGGTGCTTTGGCTAAAGACTCCAGACCAGGCAGAACTGCTGCTGATGCATTGGGCGGAAGATTTTGTGAATCAACAGCAGCCATCCGAGGTTGGAGAAGATACGGTCATTGAATCGGCCAAACGATATATCGAGGAAAATTACATGCTGGAACTGACATTAACTTCGTTAGCTGAGCAATATAACTACAACTCTACCTATTTTTCAGAGATATTCAAAGAAGCTGCCGGCATCTCTTTTATTCAATATGTAACCGAGGTGCGAATGAAACATGCCATACGTTTACTGAAGGAAACCCAACTAACCGTTTGGGATGTTACAGAGCTGACAGGCTTCCGTTCCCCAAGCTATTTCAGTTCAAAATTCAAAAAAATGTTCAACATAAGTCCTTCGGATTATCGTTTGCTGCATTCCGAAAAAATTGATAATCATGATCCGAAGAAATGAGATTCCGGCTTCTCCCCCTCCCCGGTATGATGAATTTACCAAGAAAATCACCGTAAATATTGTAAGCGGATTCAATTCTGCGGTGATCACGAATTCACATCCAACCCTGAAGGGAGGCCTATGATGAGAAAGCTGTCCAAGCCGTTATACGGCCAGCAGAATATGACTGCCTATTTGTTTCTGCTGCCCTGGCTCATCGGACTTTTCTGTCTGACACTCGGACCGATGGTTGCGTCGCTCTACCTGTCCTTGACGAAATTTAATTTGTTAACATCACCAACGTGGACGGGGCTCAGCAACTATGTCCAGATTTTTACCGAAGACGATACCTTTCGCAGATCTTTGGGGCTAACGTTTTATTATGTATTTCTATCCGTTCCGCTAAGGCTTGCCTTCGCCCTACTTGTAGCGATGGCGCTGAACAAAGGGATTCGGGGACTCGGCTTATACCGGACCGTGTATTACATCCCTTCCCTATTGGGAGGCAGCGTCGCTATTGCGATCGTCTGGCGTCAGATTTTTGAGGGAAGTGGTTTGGTCAATCAGTTTCTGAGCTGGTTCGGAATTACCGGACCCGCCTGGATTGCCCATCCCGATTATGTGGTCTATACGATCGTCACACTCTCTGTATGGCAGTTTGGTTCGGCCATGGTTATCTTTCTGGCTGGCCTAAAGCAAATTCCAGCCGATTTATATGAAGCTTCGGACGTCGACGGGGCAGGAAAGGTACGCCAATTCTTCGGCATCACACTTCCGATGCTCTCGCCTGTTATTTTTTTCAACCTGATCATGAGCATGATCAATTCGTTTCAAGCCTTTACACCCGCTTATGTGATCGGGGATGGACGTGGAGGCCCGCTCGACGCCACAATGTTCTATACCTTGTATCTGTATCTGAAAGGCTTCTCGTTCTTTGATATGGGTTATGCTTCTGCCCTGGCGTGGATCATGCTGGTCATTATCGGGGTATTCACCGCAATCGTCTTCCTCACCTCGAAATTCTGGGTGTTCTACGGCGACAATCAGGAAGGGAGATAGTACACATGCCACTAAAGCGACGTTTGGTTCAAGCCGGGAGGCATGCAGCCATTATCCTCTTCGGTCTGTTGATGTTGTATCCGGTGTTATGGTTAATTCTCAGTTCATTTAAACCGAATCATCTCATCTTCACCAATAGCAGCCTGATTCCAACCAGCTTCACCCTCGATCATTTTGTGAATGGCTGGAAAGGATTGCAAGGGGTGTCGTTTGGCCGCTTCTTCGGCAACTCGGCGCTGATCTCAGTCATGAGTGTGTTGGGAAATGTGATTTCTTGTTCCCTTGCAGCCTACGCCTTTTCCAGATTGAAGTTCAAGTTCAAAGGCCTGTGGTTCAGCATTATGCTGGTCACCATCATGCTTCCTTACCATGTAACCCTGGTACCTCAGTACATTCTGTATAACGAGCTGCATTGGATTAATACGTATTTCCCGCTCATTCTGCCCAAGTGGCTGGCACAGGATTCCTTCTTCATTCTGCTCATGGTTCAATTCATCCGTGGAATCCCACGGGAGCTGGACGAGAGTGCAACCATTGACGGTTGCGGGCAATCTCAGATTTTTTTCAGAATCGTGGTGCCTCTTCTCGTTCCTGCACTGATCACAACAGCGATCTTCACCTTCATCTGGAGCTGGGATGACTTCTTTAGCCAGATGATCTACCTGAGCAAAATTGATCTGTTTACCGTACAGCTGGGGATTCGGTCATTGTTTGATCCATCGGGACAATCGGATTGGGGCGCACTGCTCGCCATGTCCACGCTGTCTCTGCTGCCTGTGACCATCATCTTTCTGGTATTTCAGCGTTATTTTCTAGAGGGGATTGCAACGACTGGGCTGAAGTGATTACGAAATTACGAAAATACCTGTCCAGACGCAATACGTGTACAACAGATATTATATTTTTCATTATCCATCGTCAGGGGGATTTCTCATGTTCAAACGATTAATGATCACTGTTATAGCTTCACTCCTGTTATTGGTGACTGCCTGCTCTGGAACGGATCATACCGGCGCTGATGAGCAGACAGGAACAAAGATCGCGGAAGACGGGCAAGTCGAACTGCGCATGATGTGGTGGGGCGATCAAAAACGGGCAGATATTACGAACGAAGCCCTGAAGGTTTTTCAGGAGAAACATCCGAATATTAAAATTGTAGGTGAATTTGCCCCTTCCTCCGGATATTTCGACAAGTTGAATACACAGCTGGCGTCAGGCACAGCACCGGATATTTTCTTCCTTGGGGGTAATGTGGTTGACTATGCAAAAAAGGATGTACTTTTGAACCTGGACCCTTATGTCGGTAGTGAACTGAATCTGGATGGCATGGATGCCACCATGGTTGAATATGGGCGTCTTGATGGGAAGCTGCAGCATATTTCCGCAGGTGCGAATGCACGGGGTATTGTCGTTAATCAAGCGCTATTCGATCAAGCGGGAATCCCTTTGCCAGCTTCGGATTGGACTTGGGAAGATTATGCTGCAATCAGCAAAGAGCTGTCCGACAAGCTCGGTAAGGGCTTTTATGGAACCTATAATTTCACAGTTGACGGTATGGATATCTTTTTGAAACAACGCGGCAAACAGCTATATGATATGAAGAATGGCACGCTCGGATTTGCAAAAGAAGACATTTTGGAATGGTTCATTTACTGGGAGCAGGCTTCCAAATCCGGAGGTGTGGTCACGCCTGAATTGCAGGTTTCCAACCCACCGGATGATACGAGTAAATCCTTGCTTATTACGGGCAAGGCGGCTATGAGCCTGCTTCCTTCGAATCAACTGGCTGCTTTCCAGAGTCTCACAGAAGATAAGTTAATTCTTTTGCCTGTACCACGGGGTCCAAAAGGAACTGGGGTTGTATTTGAATCCAGTCAGGGGTTGTCCGGTTATGCGAATACCAAACATGCAAAAGAAGTCGCGATCCTGATGGATTTCTGGATTAATGATCCGGACGCAGCCAAAATTCTCGGCAACGACCGCGGCGTGCCCGTTACGGAAGCCAACCGCAATCTGCTTCAGCAAGAAGCGGGACCTATTGAAGAGATTGTATATAATTACACCAGCTTTGTATCTGAAGCTACAAAAACGGAGCCTTTTGACGTGAGCTATAATCCACCGGGATTCGCTGAATTCTCCAAGCTGGCCCAGACAACCAACCAGGAAATCGGCTTTGGCCGAAAAAGTGTGGAGCAAGCCGTGACTGACTTCTATAATGGCACCGTACGAATCTTTGAATCCAATCAATAAATAACCGCTAGCTATAAGGAGGTCGACATGACAGAAGCCCTGCCGAACAAGCTGCGTCAAACTTCGATCCACGATCATGTGCAGCCAGGTAAACCGGAAGATCAAAAGTTAATACTGGAATGGCAGGCGTCGGGTGTTCGATTCGCGGCATCCGGCGGACGATTGGAAGCGACTTATTATTCCGCATTGGAGAAGTTACTGACTTGCATTGTGCCCCTGAACGGCAGTGAGCCCATTCTTCAGGAAGGTGGCATCTATCTGGGTTGTTGGCTAGAGAGTACGGGCACCATTAATGCGGAGCTGCTGTCACGTCTAATTCCTTCCGTATCGGAAACGACCTATCTTGCTTTTGCCCGACACCAAAGAGAAGATGGATTACTGCCTTATAAGCTAACGGAGAACGGTCCATCCTTTCGCCAGATTCAGCTCGTTACACCATTGGCACGAAGCGTATGGAACCACTACCAACTTCATGGAAAGAACCGTTCTTTCCTGAAGACTATGTACAAGGCCATGGTACAATACGACGAATGGATTGCAACGTATCGCAATACCCGAGGGACCGGCTGTGTGGAGGCATTTAGTACCTTTGATACCGGGCATGATCTGTCCCCACGGTTCTGGCACGTCCCGGATACACCATATATGAATGATGCTGCGTCCTACCATCCGGACTCTCCGGTCCTGCCTTTTTTGGCACCAGACTTAACCGCCAATATATATTGCCAGCGCATGTATTTATCCCAAATGGCTGAGGAACTTGGGGAGTCTGGTGGTGATTGGAAAGCAAAAGCTGAAGCCAGTCTCGAAAGTCTCTTTCGCTACTGTTATGACGAAGAGGATATGTTCTTCTACGACCGGGATCGCAATGACGAATTCGTCAGGGTACAGTCCGATGTGCTGCTGCGCGTGATGGCCTGCGAGGTGGGCGACCGTGGATTGTTTGATAACATACTGCGCCGGTATTTGCTGAACACAAGTAAGTTTTTTGCCAAATACCCGTTCACCTCCATGTCGATGGATGATCCACGGTTCGATCCGTTCTCCTCTTATAACAGCTGGGGTGGAGCATCCAACTTCCTGAGTCTGATCCGTGCACCACATGCTTTTGAATATCACCATCGCTATGTGGAATTGACCTGGGTACTGCAACCCATCTTGTCGTCCCTTTCCAAAGCAACGCGCTTTGCGCAGGCTTTAAGCCCATGGACCGGGGAGGAGGGTTTTACGGAAACCTATTCCCCCTCCATTCTTTGCCTGCTTGATTATGTGGAACGGTTATGCGGCATCATGCCGGTTGGATCGGACCAACTGTGGTTTACCGGTCTTCTCCCCATCGACATGGATCATGGCGAAGAAGTCGCTGGTCATACGGCGTACAGCCGTACGGTGAATGGGCTGCATTTTGAATTGGTGAACACGCCAGAACGGGTAACGGTATATCAGGATGGTAAGATTCTTATGGAGGGGCCAGCAGGAATTCGGTTAATTACGGATCAGGGTGGACATTTGGAAGGCGTCATCGGAATGAGCGTGCGCACGATTGAGGGTGAACTGATCTATCGAGGGAATTCCATTCCGATTCGAATCAAAGGAAATGAACTCCAGCGGTATATAGAGGGAAGCTTGAAAACAGAACGAGATATCGGCATCATCTATCCTTCCTATCGATAGTGCGTTTCCCGATGAATAGTTGCAACGCCAAAAGCGCAAGTGGCAAGGGTAGCTCCCCTGTACTTGCGCTTTTACGATTTTACTATCCTAATGGACTGTCCACGAAAATGAGCCTTCGCTTATGCTTTCCGCTCCCACGCAGGGTGGCGATAGAACTCAATCGTATCTATATAGTTCACCGTGTACTTCTGTTCAACTTCCGACAGCTCCAACAGCTTTCTGTCCATTTGTTTCAAACCCATGACCACATCATGCCGGAGAAGGTCCATTGCAATTTTGCCTACAAAGCCGCCTTCCATCTCTTTATGTTTATTACGAAATTCTTCATTATAGATCAGTTCCGGTGTAAACGATGCTTCAACAAATGCGTTGACAAGCGTAAGCTCATTACCCTCTATCTGTACCGCGATATAATAGTTGCCACGTTCATCCCGAATGAGGTCTTTATACATTTCCACGTCCATCTGAATCACTCCCTATATCTTAAGTTGTACCTTATCATGAGTAACATGGGCGCCATTTTGCTCACCTCTTGCCCTCGTCCATTCATATAGTAGGTATAAATGGCGAACGGAGGATTGCTTATGAATTGGCACCAACTTCATACAGGAAAAACACTTCAGCAGCGTCTGGCCGAGTTCCAGGGACATCTGGCAGAACTGAATGCTCCATTGTCTGGTCTGGAACCTGGAATAATTAGAAAAGTATATCCGCGCAATTTTATCAAAGTCAATCGGCAGTTATTTATTCCACTCAGTTTGTTTTCCATTCGTGTATTTGATGTACCACGAGCACGGCGAGGCATACGGGTAGGCATCCGCACGGTATTCCCATCCGGAAACGCATTTAACAATATCCGACTTGTTGGTGTTGGACTGGATTACATTGAGCTGCAGGGAAAAGGTAAATTCTCCTCACGTATTCTCTTTCCGCTAACTCAGGTCGAATCGATCTATCGTCCAACGAATAAAAAGAAGAAATAATGAGACCAGACATCGCTGAATTCATATCTGTGCCAGCAATCGCCCAATGAGAGAAACGATCCATGCCCTGGGTCAACCCCATGTCATGATATGCATATTTCTATTCCCTAGTATAACTCATACCTGCATTGGTCTGCTCGGATATTGTGCCATAGCAAAAAGCGGTGAGCACAGAACCCTTCTGTGTCTCACCGCGCAGATGCCTATCAATAATCATTGGAATCAGGAACGTATCACTCAGATGCCTGTCCACACATCCTTGGCATAACGACCTTCCTGCTGCAAACGTTCTAACCACGCATCGGCTTCCTCTGTGGAGTTGCCGCTGACATCAGCGTACGCTTTCTTGAGTGTTGCTTCAACATCAGGTGCCATCTTGCTGCCATCGCCGCAAACATACAGATGTCCACCCTGTTCGAGCAGAGGAATCAGTTTGTGGGCATCATCCCTCATTAGATGCTGCACGTAACATTTCTCTTCCCCGTCCACGCGGGAGAAGGCGGTATGAAGCTGGACAAGGCCCTCTTGCTCCGCAGTTTCGAGTTCATTTTTATATAAATAATCATGTTCAGGGTTGCGACATCCAAAATACAGATGCGCCTCGCCAACCTTCTCACCCTGTTCCTTCAGTACACGTCTTGCCTGCAGGAAACCACGGAATGGAGCTACGCCCGTCCCCGGACCAACCATAATGATCGGAGCCTCTGCAGTTTCTGGCAGTTCGAACCCGGACTCAGGCGTGCGTATGAACATGACAACCTCTTCACCCGGCTTCAAGTTCGCCAGATAGTTGGACGCTATACCTTTATATTCTCCCTGACCACTCCACGCCGGAGCACGCACTACGCTGACGGTTATGCTGGCCTGCTCAGGCTGCACTCGCGGTGAACTGGAGATTGAATAATATCGGGCTTTCAGGGAAGGCAGCAGTTCCAAAAACCGTTCGAAAGGCAGCTCACATGCTTCGTATTTCACCAAATAATCCAGCATGGATATGCGTTTCTTACGCACTTCTTCCATGTAAACAGACTCATCAAGAAGCGCTTCGAGCTCCTTCTTATGCGGTGGGCACACCGTGTACGCCGCCAGCTCCCTCAGTTGGGCCCGAGTTGCCGCTTCCTGAAGCTCCACACTGTGACTGAGCAGATCGACCAGACTAACCGGTTGGTGCAATGGAAGATGAGCTGCGCTGCGACCAGAGGCATCCAGAACCAGATGTTCCGTACCTGTGAATCCATATCGTTTCAGTACTCGTTCTACGAGCTCAGACGGGTTTTGCGGCAAAATGCCCAGGTGATCGCCTTCTTTATACGTTGCGCCTTCAGGCAGTTTAATCTCCAGATGACGTGTGCTTCGTTCACTGCCCGCATCATGAAGTTCCCGATTCTCAAGCACTTCAGCAACATGTGCATCATACGTATCCGCGAGCGGCGTTACCGCCAGTCCGCTGACAAACTGTACTGACAAGGAACTGCGCTCACTACCTGAGCTTGTGTTCAACTTGAGGCCCAGAGTTCGTGCCAAATCCGGCCATAGTTGCTCGGTCCAGTCTCCAACCTGTTTCTCAAAGTCCCCGCTGGCATCACTTTCTCCGATCGGTGATAACCGTTCTGCTCCTTTGGAAGATAACTGCTCATCAATCAAACGCGGGATACGCTGGTACGTGCTGGCCCAGTTGTGATCCCCACATCCGAGAACGGAGAATCGAACGCCTTGGAATTCCCCTGCATCCGCATGTTCAATCCAATCGACGAAATCCTTGGCATTGCTTGGTGGCTGACCATTGTAGGATGCGCTCACAATGATGACGACGCCTTCCTTCGGAAGTTTGCCTACACGATCATCCAGGGTAGCCACCTCGCTACGGAAGCCCTGGTATCTTGCGGTATCTGCGATTTCACGCGCAATGCCTTCCGCTGTCCCGAGATTGGATCCATACAGGACAAGCATCGGGGTGTGATGGGCATTTGCTGTATCCGGCTCTTGTCTTTTGGCAACCGGAGTCGGTTCCTCCACGGCAACACCCGGCACAGCCATGACCGGTTGACCCCCGCGTGCACGAACACGAATCGTGAAGTTATCGGGTTTGAGCGTCAACGTTTCTTTCACTTTCAACTGATAGTCCGCATGATCGATGAATTCAAAATGCTTCAGGACCATTCCTAGCACAAGTGTTGCTTCCTGAAGGGCGAACTGCTGACCGATGCAGGCCCGCTGGCCATTACCAAATGGTTTATAGGCGTCATGTGGTACCTTGCTCGGATCTTCGAACCGTTCCGGTCGGAATTCCTCCACATCGTCACCCCACGCGTCGCGGTCCCGATGCAGCTTGGGAATGAGTACACTGACACTATCCCCTTTTTGCAAAGGATATTTCCCGTCCAGAATAAGGTCTTTCTTCGCGTATAAGGAGAATGCCGGAGCCGTAGGCCACAACCGCAATGCTTCGTTCAGAACCATGCGAACATATTTCAGATTGCGGACCTGATTGTATGTTGGAACCGGATCTTTCAGAACCTGATCTGCTTCAGCTTGAGCCTTGGCAAGGGTATCCGGGTTTTTCATTAAATAATAGATGGCAAAGGACAACAGGCCACTCGTCGTCTCATGTCCAGCAATCAGGAAGGTGATGATCTGGTAACGGATATTTTCATCGTCCAGCGTTTCCCCGGTTTCCGGGTCCTTGCCACTAAGCATATGGGACAACAGATCGTCCGCCCCTTCCTGGGGCTGCTCCTTGCGCTCCGCAATAATATGATCCACCAGAGAGTACATCGAACGGATATCCTGCTCAAACTGTTTCTTTTTGGTGATCATCAGCTTGTCTTGCAGACGCAAACGCTGCAACGAACTCATCGATTCGTCTAGTGCTCGAACCATACTGGTAATGAAGGGATGCGGTTCTTCCCGGTAAAAGCTGTTAAATCGGTAGTTGAATCCACACAATCCAATCGTATCCAGGGTGAGACGAGTCATATCATCAGGTACGTTAACCGTCTCATCCGGATTCAATCTGGACCACTTCTGCACGAGTTGTACAGCGAGATCAATCATTTTGTTGTGATATCCCTGCATCGCACGCTGGCTGAAGCTGGGCAGCAACACATTGTGAGCTTTTTTCCAATTCGGTTCTTGAGTCCAACTCGTAAACAGGCCATCTCCGGCAAATGCACGTACCTTCTCCAGCGGTGCCCATACACGTTTATCGAATTTGGATTCGTCGGTTACCTCGGCTACCAGTTCGTGACCTGAAATATACAATTCACTTCGGCCAGGATAATCCATTCGAAAAATGGGGCCATACTCTTCAGCGAGTTTCACCAGGGATTGTACAGGCTCATCGGTATTTAACTGTGGTAAGTTTCCTAAAGGCCCAAAAGTTTTGGGTTGGGGAACTGAAATTTGCGCCATAATACTCACTCCTCTTCCAAGTGTTACGTTCGACTAAAAAATAATACCTTCGTTCAACTACGACTTCAGATCAACAGACATGACTACATTTTCTGCAAATTTTCATATTTCATCCAGATAACCTGAAATTCATACCGGAACCAACTGACCAAAATGGTATATTGGTCAGTTTAGATTAAAAAAAATGGGTTCCTTCGTTATCTTTCTTTTACCCTAACATTCCCAGTCCTAATCTTCAACAGTCTCAAAGTCGTAGGACCAATGGGTATCCATCCGAATTGGCATGAGTAAATTTCCCCTTTGGTCCCTCCATATAGAGATTATTTGGCTCTGAACGAAAACTAGAATTTCGAAGATACACAGTTCATTAAACTCAAACTAGGCCTGTTTCAGCAGGTTCCGAATCGCGGACTCCATCTCTATCGGTGCAACCGTAGTCTCATAGCGACCACTCACTTCCCCTGTTCGATCAATCAGAAACTTGGTAAAATTCCATTTGATCCCGTCTCCCCGGTATAATTCGGGATGTTTCTCCTTGAGGAATTGATCCATCCACCGGCCTTCTTCCGATTCCATATCATAACCCTCAAATGGGACTGTTTCGACCAGATCGCGAAACAAAGGATGTATGAATGGTCCGGTAACCTCGATCTTCTCAAAAATCGGAAAGGATATATGAAAATGATTCCTACAATACTGAGCTATCTCATCATTGTTGCCCGGCTCCTTCTGATTAAACTGATCACAGGGAAACGCCAGGATCTCCAGCCCTTGATCACGATACTGCTCATACAGGTGTTGAAGCTCCGTAAATTGTCGAGAGTAACTGCACTTGCTGGCTGTATTCACGATAAGTAGCACTTTCCCCTCAAAAACAAATAAATCGCCCACGTGTCCATCCATGAATGGAACCTGATAAGAAAATATACTCATTCATAACGCCTCCTTGGTCGGTTCTCACATGAACCTATCTTGGAATGGATTATACGCCGCTTCTCTTGATAGGTTAAATATATAATAATTATAATATTAATAGTTTTTATCTATAGAATATTTTTATCTACTGCCATATGATTGAATGGCTCATTATCCCTTTCATAATGGACATACTAGACATAGAAAAAACTGCCCTTCGCAGACAAAAAGCTGCTTTTGGACAGTCATTCGTGAGGTTATGCATTTAGAAATGGTGTTATCCCATAATAAGACCATATACAATCCCCGGTCCATGTACCCCAATGGTCAAATCATTTTCAATATCGGAAGAACGACTGGGACCGGAAATAAAATGAATGCCTGCTGGAAGATTCTCTCTTCCCGCTTCATCGAAGCGATCCAGCGTTTCACCAAGTCTGGTGTAGAGCCGTTCGATCGGAATAATGATGATGAGTACGGTGGGCAATAGACTAACTGAGCGTCCCTTTTCTGGCGAAGAAAGCACCGTGACGGAACCCGTATATGCTGTAGCATAATCCGCCATCACTACACCGATATCTGACTCGGCTGCCCGTGCCTTCCAGTTCTCCTCTGCTTGGCTGTTCCATACAGAAATCTGCACATCGGGAAGTTGCTCTTCCAATCCAAGATCCGTCAGCGCCTGTTCATTCTGACGTATGATATATTTCGCACTCAATTCATGAGATTTATTAGCGATAAAGTCCGAAGCTTCGCCAATGTCTCTTACCCGTGCAATATGAGCACCTACACTCACAAAATTATCGGTAAATGCCTGTATGCGCTTATCTATGTCCCAGTCCAGATCCGTCCAGAATGCGGGTGCACCACGAAAAGGTTGAGTCGGAGCATGTGTCTGCCGAGGTCTTCTCAATTTGGAGGCGATGTCATTCATAAAGTTCTCTTGCTTCGCACGAGACTTCTTCTCCAATTGCTCCAGCCATTCCTGATGTTCAGTGTTCATGTTGACCACCACCCCCCTCGCGCTCACGAAGAATCTGTTCCATTCGGTCCCGAACGGAAGAATCCATTTCTTTCTTCTCCTGATTCAGCTCCTGATCCAACTTGTTCCATTGCTGCCGGAAGGAACGCTTCGCGAGGCTTGGCGCAACCCGATAGCTGTTCCAGCCCTTGAGGGGCCCAAGTTTAAGTGAAATTCCGTTATTCCGCACAACGGCTTTCTGACCAATCTGTCCGAGACGTATAGCCGCTCCGAATCGTTTAGAATTGGATACAACCGCTGCAAAACCTTTCATACCAGCGCTCTCAAGCTTATTGCCATGGCCCTTTTCCACCTTGCGTCTGCGTAAATATACGAGCATATCATGCAGCGGAATTTTGACCGGACAGGCTTCATAACAGGCTCCGCACAGGCTGGAAGCACCCGCGATGTCGTTCCATTCATCGATATTGCCATTGAGTGCAGGTGTAAGTACCGCTCCGATCGGTCCGCTGTAGGTTCCACCATAGGCATGCCCGCCGATATGACGATACACTGGACAAGCGTTCAGACAGGCTCCGCAGCGAATACAGTTCAACAGCTCCTGAAATTCGGGATCACCCAACTGAAGTGAACGTCCATTATCCACGATAATAATGTGCATTTCATCTGGTCCGTCCCCGTCTTCTGTTCGGCGAGGGCCGGTTATACCTGACATATACATCGTCAATTTTTGACCTGTCGCGGAGCGTGGCAGTAAGGTTGCCATCACCTCGAGATCCGTCCAGGATGGAATGATACGCTCCATGCCCATTAAGGTAATCTGTGTTTTTGGCACGGTGGATACCATGCGGGCATTGCCTTCATTTTCAAATAGGACCATGGAACCCGTCTCAGCAATGGCAAAATTGCAGCCGGTCATGCCTATATCTGCTTCAAGAAACTTCTCACGCAGCTTTTTGCGTACAAATCCGGCAAGTACGGTGGTGTCCGGTTCCAGAATTTCTCCCGCTTCCTTGGACAACAGGTCCGCAATCTGGTAACGGTTTTTGTGAATAGCCGGAATGACGATATGGGATGGGGCTTCACCCGCCAATTGAATGATATATTCGCCCAGATCGGTCTCTATTGCTTCAATACCTGCGGATTCCAATACATGGTTGAGATGCACTTCCTCGGACACCATGGACTTGGATTTTACCACGGTAGAAGCCTGCTTGTGAGCCGCAATATCAAGTGCAATCGCTGCTGCCTCTACCGAAGTATCCGCAAAATGAATATGAACCCCATTGGCACGTGCATTATTGACGAATTCATTCAGGTAATAATCCAGATGTGCGATCGTATGCAGACGAATCTGACGTCCACGTTCGCGCCATTCTTCCCAGTTGCCATGTTCTTCGGATGCGGACTTCTTGCCATTACGCAATCGCTCTGTCGTAAACTTGACGGCTTTCCGCAGGAAGTCATCATTCAAAGCCAGTTCTGCACGTTCTTTGACGGTAACATCCATTACACCGGGTTGACTCATCCTGTTTGCACCCCCTCATAGAGCAGTTCGGCCAAATGCATCACACGCACTGGTTCATTCCGATACCGCAGATTACCTGCGATATTCATTAGACAGGCCATATCCAGTCCTACCAATACTTCAGCTTCCGTTTCTTTGATGTGATCTACCTTTTCTGTGACCATGGCACCAGATATATCCGGCATTTTGATGGCAAAGGTACCACCAAAGCCGCAGCAATCCTCTCCGTAAGGAAGGGGAACAAATTCCAAACCTTTTACTGCCGAAAGTAATGCCATAGGCTCATCCTTTACGCCTAACAAACGGCTGCCATGACAGGAGGGATGGTATGTAACCTTATGCGGAAAATGTGCACCCAAATCCGTGATGCCAAGCACCTGAACGAGAAACTGTGTGAACTCGTAGGCTTTGGCTTCCAAGCGTTTAGCCTTCTCCAGCCATACAGGTTCATCGACAAACAGCTCGGGATAATGATGAATCATGTACGTACAGGAGCCCGAGGGACAGACGACAAAATCACTATCATCAAAGGCTTCCAGAATCGTTTTGGCGGCTACCCGTGTCTCATCCCAATACCCGCTGTTGTAAGAAGGCTGACCGCAGCAGGTCTGCACGGGCGGGAAATCCAACCGAACGCCATGAGCGGCGAGCAATCTCACCATCGCCTCCCCCACACGGGGATATATGGCATCGCTGAGGCAGGTAATGAATAAGGAGACCTTCATGATTACACGCTCCTATAACTGATGAATTGTTGTTATAACGCATATAAGTATCAAATACCGTATTGTTTTATACCCTTGTGATTGAGATATCATAGCTGTTCAGTCGTTCTATCAAATCATCACCAAGCGACTGATCCGTGATCACCGCATGAACCGCATTTAACCCGGTTACCCGGGCAAATGCACGAACCCCAAACTTGCTCGTATCTGCAAGCAAAATGACCTGGTCGGATATGCCGACCATTTTCTGCTTCAACCGTGCCTGAAGCTCATTGGATTCACTGATTCCTCCGCCTTCCAGATGCACACCTTTACAAGACAGAAACAATTTATCGACATGATATGTCTCCAGAGAACGTTCCGCGAGCGGTCCAACAAAAGACAGAGATCGTTGGGCCAGCTGGCCTCCAGTCGAGATGACTTCAATCTTTTCCCTGCTGCTCAGTTCAGTGGCTACCTGTATGGAATTGGTTAATACAGTCAATGGCATATCCGGCATATTGGCCGCCATATACCCTGCTGTCGTGCTGGCATCCAGTAGAATTCGGTCACCCGGACGAATCATGGATAGAGCCGATTGGGCAATTCTTTTCTTTTCCTCTGCATGTGTTGTTTCCCTTACCCGGTAAGGGATCTCCGGCTGCTCTTCCTTCACGCTGACAGCGCCACCATGGGAACGGCGCAGTCGCCCTGCTTGCTCCAGCCGGTCGAGATCACGCCGAATGGTCTCTTCTGTTACCCGGCAGTGCTCACTAAGCTCGGATACACGCATGCTGCCCTTAACATTAACCATCTCCACAATCCGGTCATAGCGCTCTGCTGCCAGCATGTTACACCTCGCTCCCGGCTTGTGATTTGGGCGAAGCCGTCAACCTTAGGAATCTGCCGTAGGCCTCTTCCCAGATGGGTCTGTCCTTTGGTTCATAATCAGTAACTGGGAATGAATCGCGAATGACCTTGCGGGCTTCCCATATATCCTTAAAGGCTCCGCTTGCCATCCACTGTACAGCCATGTTCCCGATCGCACTACCTTCTGCTGGCCCCGCCCATACCGGTTTGCCAATGGAATTGGCTGTCCACTGACATAACAGGCGATTCTGAATGCCCCCACCGACCATATGCAATCCATTAAAAGACTGTCTGGACAGTTGTTCTGTCCATTCCAGCACCCTCCGATACTTCAGTGCGAGACTCTCCAGAATAGTACGGGCAATGGCCCCCTGGTCTTGCGGCTCAGCCTGCCCTGTATCACGGCAATATTGTTGTATGCGAGAGGTCATATCCCCTGCTGGCATAAACCGCTCATCATCGGGATCAAACAGACTCGCAAATGGAGGAGCAAGTTCCGCCCTGCTCAGTAACTCCGCATAGCTAATTCCCTGTCCCTTCCGTTCCCATTCACGCATGCATTCCTGCAAAATCCACAAGCCCATGATGTTCTTGAGCAAACGGAACGTACCGCCTGCCCCGCCCTCATTCGTAAAGTTGAGCGCCAGACTCTCGGAACTGATGGCGGGCTGATTAATCTCCGTGCCCATAAGTGACCAGGTTCCGCAGCTTAGGTAAGCAAATGAACGCTCTGTTGCCGGAATAGCCACAACCGCCGAACCTGTGTCATGCTCTGCAACCGCAATAACCGGAATGGCAGATAAGCCAAGATCACTGCAAATGCTGCTGCGCAGCTGCCCCACTCGAGTACCTGGCATGACTACTTCTCCGAACAGTGTCTCCGAAATACCGATATGTGCAAGCAGTTCACTGTCCCAATGCCCTATGGTTGGATTGTATAGCTGTGTTGTGGTGGCGTTGGTAAACTCATTCACCGCTTCACCGGTCAGAAAGTAACGAAGCAGATCGGGGATCATGAGGAAACGCTCCGCTTCGTTAAGCAGTGGGGAGCCTTTCCGCTTAAGCGTAGCCAACTGGTACAGTGTGTTAAAGCTAAGAAACTGGATGCCTGTGCGTTCGAAAATTCGCTGAGAGGTCAATTCCTTACGCACCTGATCCATCAT
Organism: Paenibacillus sp. O199; assembly: GCF_001636635.1. NCBI lineage: Bacteria > Bacillati > Bacillota > Bacilli > Caryophanales > Paenibacillaceae > Paenibacillus > Paenibacillus sp. O199. Next base: position 94,912 of record NZ_LGRP01000002.1, on the reverse strand, counting down.
GCCGTTAAATTGTGCATCACGGTAATGATATGGATTGCCCAACAATTCACCATGACTCCCAAGTAGTCCAAAATCAACCGCCCAGGAATCAATCCCCAGACTTTCAGGCTGCTCTCCCTTTTGTTTAACAAGGTTCAGCCCTTCCAGCAATTCATGGTGCAGCCTCAATATATCCCAGTGCAGCCGCTCCCCCGCTTTTACCGGTTCATTCTTGAACCGATGGATCTCCATCGTTTCCATTCCCCGATCATTCAGATGACCCAGCAGTGCTCTCCCGCTTCCAGCACCCAAATCATACGCCAGCACACTCACCGCTCTTCACCAGCCCTTCATCCCATACTATATTTTCGCTCTTGAATATTTCTTGATTTTAATCATAGCTGCTCTGCACTTTATTCTTTATTTTGTTGTTTGTTTATTTTTGTTTTATACTGTTTTGCTTTATTTTACGAGTATATCATCATTGTAAGCGTTTGAATACCCTGTGATTGGTTTCTTTTACCCATACCAAAAACGACTCTCTCCACTCGGGAGGAGCCGCCTTCCTGTTATTTTACGTATAAAAGCTGTTTTTACTAACACCGGACTGGGGCTGCACATCTCTTTCAAAATGCTTAAACCTGGTCCCCTGATATGTCAGCATGCCTCGGTCATGTTCCACAAGCATACCGTAGTCACTCCCACCTACGTTCAGTTCTACCCGTTCACCGTTGTCGAGCTCAAATGTAATGTAATAGTAAGTGGAAGCCCTGCTGTCCCCTGTTCCCCCGCTAACTCTAGTTCGCTTTGCCACAATCGTTGAATGCAAGGTTAACAGAGCTGATGCATTATTCGATGACCATGTGCGTACCCCTGAAATAATGGCATAAACAATGACACCAGCAATGATGAGAAAAACGCCACCGATAAAAATGGATCCAAACGCACTCATTGCTCCAAACTCATTGAATCCAGCAAAAAAACCACTCTGATTGCCCTCAAATCCCGGAACATCATTCATGTCATCAAAAATACCGAAGCCATCCATGCTTAACCAGCCCAGTGATGAAGATATGCTCAATGACGTCATTCATCATCGTTCCCTTCTCCCTGCAAATTAAGATGCACCGCCCCCTGCCAAGGAGACGGTGCACGCAGACAACCCTACAAGCCTTGTCCGTATACTATATGAACCTGATTACGAATACAGACGTTCAAGTTCATCGACCAGACTGCCAACATAGGCAACAGCAGCACGAATCGGCCCAGGTCCAGACATGTCCACACCCGCAAGCTTCATCAGCTCTTGCGGATCAAGGCTTCCTCCCGCTTTCAATGCATCAAGCCAGCGATCCACGGCAGGCTGCCCCTCTTCCCGAATCAGCTGTGCAGCAGCGGTAGATGCCGTCAGACCTGCTGCATAGGTATATGGATACAATCCCATATAATAATGAGGCTGTCTCATCCAGGTCAATTTCGCCCCTTCATCAATCACCAGATCAGGCCCCCAGAACTCGGAGAGAATGTTGCCTTTCAGCTGACTTAACGTCTTCGCTGTGATAGGTTCATCCTTAGTTGCAAGTGCGTACACCTGACGCTGCAATTCACCTTCAAGCAGATGCGTAACAAAGTTATGGTAATACGTATTGAGCAATTGCAAAATGACCCAACGACGCATTCTCGGATTATCAGAACGTTTCAACAAATGATCTGCCAGCAGCATTTCATTCATTGTCGAAGGCGCCTCTATGAAATAGAGGGACGGTCGTGTATTCGTAAGACGTTGGTAATGCCCGGCAAGCATGAAATGTCCAGCATGTCCCACTTCATGGGCAAGTGTAAATGCTCCGCGCATATTGTTTGCCCATGAGATCAGGATATAGGAATGAGAACCATATATGGACGAACAAAAAGCTCCTGTCGATTTGCCCGCATTATCTGCGTAATCTACCCAGCGCTCACTAAATGCACGCTCCACAATGTCGCCATATTCCGGTCCCATCACGGCAAGAGCTTCACGAATGAGCGTGCAGGCTTCCTCATATGTAATGGCAGGGCTGAATTCAGGGTCCAGTGGTGCTTTCAGATCACAGAACATCAGCTTGTCCAGACCTAACTCACGTTTCTTGAGAGCTGCCAGTCTGCGCATGTGAGGTGCGAGTTCCTGCTGGATGATGTCCAGTACATTGTTATACATCTCTTTGCTTACCTGCTGCGGGCTGAGCAGCATATCTGTAACATCATCATATCCACGCAGCCTGGACATGACGACCTGTTTCTTCACTTCGGTTGCGTAACCTTCAGCAAACGTATTTTTGTAATCATTCAGCTTGGAGCTGAATGCAGCATACGCAGAGCGGCGCAGCTTTGTATCCGATGACATTTCATAATTATTCTCATAGAATGACCAGGACAGCGGGCGGTTATTGTCATCGCCATCAAGTGCATCGTCAAACGTCATGTCTGCTAATTTACCACGCAGATAGATCCGGTATGGCGAGTCCAGCACTTCCCCGAGGGAAGCGAGTACCTTCTCCGTTTCGGGCGAAAGACGATGTGCCTTTTCCTGAATTAGACGATCCAAACTGCGGGCATACGGCTGCAAACCCGGAAGTTCTTCAATATAACGTTTAACCGTTCCATCCGGAAGATCCACGATCTCGGAATTCACAAAAGACAAGGACGACGACAAATTCGATAAGATGTCTCCCGCCTTGGCTGAATTCTCAATATTCACGGGATTGGTACTGTCCTCCGACTGTTTCAGCCGGGCATATGAAGCTGTTTTGCTAATGCGTTCCTGCAAAGCTTCGCGGGCATCCAGACAGGCCAGCAGCTGCTCAGCGCCTTCGCCCAGATGTCCTTTAAATGTTTCGATATGGGCAGCAGCTTCAGGCAGTGATCTAAGCTCCTGCTCCCACTCTGCGTCTGTCCCAAACAAGTCTCGCAAGTCCCAGGTAGTCTCTTGGTTTACTTCATCGCGTGTACGTATTTTTTCCATCGTTAAATGTCCTCCTCCTTGCATTTCCAATATCTCTCATCGTATCATATTCGGAGCATTTATGCCTTACATATCCTAAAATGAGCCTTTTGGTTCAAGGGATTATAGATTGGACTAAAAAATATTCACACTTACCACTCCGACGGAAGAATAACCTTCCGATCGCTGTTATCCCCAGATTTTTTGATCCCTTTTCTAAAGGGGAAATCCGGGGATAAGCATATGCTTCCGATGCAGCTTTCTTTCAGAAGCTTTTAGGCTAACGCTTCGCTTCTTCAGGCTATTTCTGCCTTCTACGTTTCAAGAAAACTTTTTTAAAACTGTCAGTGAATTAGAGGGAAAGAAAAACCGCCAGGTAATGGAAGTGTCCATTTACCCGGCGGTTCGTCTGACTATAACTTATTCTGATTTCCAAATTACATTTTCACCATAGTTTTTACCCCAGTTATACATCGCATGCAGCACGGGCATCAGGCTCTGTCCGTGATCCGTCATCGTATATTCCACACGAGGAGGTACTTCTGCATACACCTTGCGCTCAATTAGCTTGTCTTCCTCCAGCTCACGCAACTGGTTGGTCAGCATCTTTTGGGTAATATGAGGAATCAATCGCTTCAATTCACTGAAACGTTTGGTGCCTTCAAGACCCAGATGCCATAAAATAATCAGTTTCCATTTGCCGCCAATAACAGCAAGGGTCAATTCTTTCTCACAGTTGATCTCTTTCAAGTTGATGCGTTCCTTGACTTCGGTTGCCATGGCTCCGAGCCCCCTTTTCTTCCACTCAATATTATATCGCTAAAATGCATTTCGCATATCACAAGAACACTCCGCAACAGGAGAACTTGCCGCTCCCTTGTATCATATAACGGGTTCATTGGTTCGATACAGCTTGTATACATTCTACTACAGCAAGACTCTGATGTTAAGCAAACCCCGAATCAGACCACAAACAACGATAGCAGAAAAGACCGGAACTCCCTCTTGTTTAAGGGTATTCCGGTCTTCCATCTATAAGTTGAACTAATGAATATTTACACTAGCCACTCCGATGACAGAACAATCTTCCGATCGCTGTTATGCCCAGATTTTTTCATCCTCTTTATCAAAAGTGAAAATCTGGTCATAAAGGCGAACGCTCCGCTTCTCCAGCTTATTTCTGTCCTCTACGTTGTTGTGTAAATGTTTAGTTCAACTTATATATTCTACTTCATCAAGTTTATGACATATGGTCTATTCCAGGTTGGCATGACGCCCAAACATGTCTGCTCCAGTCATACTCTTCATTTCCATCATGGTGAGCACCAGTGCATCCATGCTCATTAGCAGCCCCTGTTCAAACAGAGAGCCCATCGGCTGAATGGTCACTTCGGTTCCGGCGGTCGCCGTATCCTCTTTGGCAGAGGCAGTAAGACGAACCACGGTATCGGACAGCTGTCCAATGGTGGACTCTGGTTTAATTGTGATCAGACCCACAGGAGCACCTGCTTTACTGGCCTTCTGAGCCATCGCTGCCAGACTGCCTGTCTCCCCTGAGCCTGAGCATAACAAGAGGAAGTCTTTCGGAGAGATCCCTGGCGTAACGGTCTCCCCAACTACATATACCCGCAGACCCATCTGCATCAATCTCATCGCAAAAGCCTTTCCCATCAGACCGGATCGGCCTGCGCCTGCCACAAAAACCTGTTCGGCAGCCAGAATATGTTCCGCCATGGCCTGCATCTCCGAGTCGTCGATCTGGCTTAGCGTACGTTCCAGCTCCTTCAAGATGTCCACTGCGTATTGTCGGCTGCTCATCTGTCTTACCCTTGTTGAACCAAACGTTGCATCTCAGCTGCAACTTTAGCTTTGTCTGCTTGTCCAGTGATACCGCCACCCACAATCACCAGATCCGGTTGTGCTTTGATCACTTCAGGCAATGTTTCCAGCTTGATGCCACCAGCTACAGCTGTTTTTGCATTTTTCACGGCTTGTTTGATCGTTTGCAGATCTTCGAACGGGCTTTGTCCTTCAGCTTGCAGGTCATAACCTGTGTGTACACAGATGTAATCTACGCCAAGCGAATCAACTTCTCGAGCACGCTGTTCAAGATTAGGCACGTTGATCATGTCCACAAGAACTTGTTTGTTTTGTTTCTTCGCTTCTGCTACTGCACCTTTGATCGTACTATCATTGGTTGCCCCAAGCACAGTGATCAGATCCGCACCAGCTTCAGCTGCTTTCATGATTTCATAACCACCAGCGTCCATAATTTTAAGGTCTGCAAGAACTTGCAGATTAGGGAATGCTTCTTTCATCGCTTTTACCGCGTGCAAACCTTCATTAATAACGATTGGCGTACCAATCTCAACGATATCGATATATTGTTCAACTTCTTTAACAAGTGCAATACCTTCAGGGATGTTTACCAAGTCCAATGCCAATTGCAATTTCACGATTCATTTCTCCTTTTGTTGTTCGAGTATGAGTATATCCTGTAAAGGATGTTAAAATATTTAGCCTGCACCGTTCAGCCAGTTCAGATGCATGCAATGTTTGTCATGGCTACTCATTCATTGTAGAACCCGACTATCCGTTAAGGAAGTACGCACTTTGAAGTCAGGTAGTTACTTGCACGATACTATTGATTAAATTACATTGTTATATGAACTTAAATTTGAAAATAAGTTATCGTTCACAATCCACATATGTGGTTATCTGCGAATTCATGTGCTCTTCTTCTCATCAAAAAAGACCCCGCCACAAGGACAGGGTCTTTCCAAAGTATCAAGTCAACAAGATTATACAAATTGATCCTGAAAACGTATTTAAACCTCTCGGTTAATCATTCAAATCTTGGATTTACAGATAAACAGGTTTCACGCATACCGGCTTGGTTACACCTGTGCTGTGGCCTGTGTATTTCAGACGCCCGCTCTCCTGATCCACTGTAAAGGAAACGATATTGTTGGTATCGCGGTTAGCTGCGATCAGCAGTTTGCCATTCGGAGTCAAAGCAAAGTGACGTGGGTGTTCACCCTCAGCAGATACATGCTCAACCAGTTTCAAATGTCCTGTTTCAGCGTCTACTGCAAATACCACGATGCTGTCATGCCCGCGGTTCGAACCGTATACGAAACGACCATCGTTTGATACGGCGATTTCAGCTGTTGTGTTTTCACTGCCGTCATAGCCGTCAGGCAATGTGGACACGGTGGAAACCTCTGTCAACGTGCCTGCTGCTGCATCATAACGGAAAGTCGTAATGGAAGAATCCACTTCGTTAATAACATAGGCGAATTGACCGTTCGGATGAAATGCCAAGTGACGAGGTCCTGCACCCGGATGTGTTTTGGTTTCACTGTGCAGTACGAGTTCATTCTTGCCTGCATCAATGGAGTAGATTGCGATTTTGTCCGCACCCAGATCCTGTACCATCATGTATTTTCCATCCGGGCTGAAGAATGCAGAATGCACATGCGGCTTGTCCTGACGTTCAGGATGCGCACCTTTGCCTTCATGTTTCTTTTCATCCAGAAGCACGCCAACTTCACCGTTATCCGTCAGGGCTTGCAGACCCACCAGACCACCGTGGTAGCTGGAAAGGATCAAGTAACGTCCGGAAGGATCACGTTGGATATGACATGGTGGAGCCGAAATGGAGTCATGACGATTCAGCAATGACAATTTTCCTGTTGAAGGATCAATGCTCAGAGCTACAGCTTCAGACATTTTATTACCTTCGGCAGACGCCGTCTCACCGATCGCATACAGTTTATTACCTTCAGCATCCACGTTTACAAACGTTGGATTTTTCACGCCCGCGATGCCGTCAAGCTTGGAGAGGTTACCTGTATCCTCATTCAATTCATATGCGTAAATGCCCTCATTTTCCGCTTCGGCATAAGAGCCGACCAATACGAGCAAGCGTTTTGATTCACTCATTACAGTTTCCTCCTCTATGTGTATGTAATCTGGTTGCACCTCTTCTATAATAAATCTGCCATATCAAAATAGCAATCCACCGCCCCTGCGCATCCCATCAAAGAAGTGGCATTCACATCGCTCATGACGTAAGACAATACCAATATCCATTCCGACAAAGGTCAACTTCTGCTATGATAAAATAGGTTTTTCATCCAGAAAGGACTGAATTTCGATTGTTTAATTCATTTCTGCTCACGTTATATCATGTATTTCTGCCCATATCGCTTCCCGTGATCGGAGGCATATTGTTAAAACGGTTCAAAAATTGGGATACTCGGCCGCTGTCGACCTTTTCCCTCTATATTTTGAGCCCTGCGCTTATCTTTGATACACTGCTACATGCTGATATTACATGGACAGACGTAACCGGCACATTCTGGTTCTCCATCATCAATCTGATCGCCCTGTGGGCACTTGCTGAACTGCTGAGCCGAATATTCCATCTTGGGGCAAGCGAAAAAGCGGGACTTACCCTTGTCTCCACGTTTACGAACTGCGTGAATTATGGGCTCCCGCTTGTGTTGCTTGCCTTTGGACAGCTTGGATTGGATAAGGCTTCGGTATATGTCATCGGACAGATGATCATTGTAAACACAGTAGGTATCTTTTTTGCCGCCAGATCTGAATTCACGGTCAAAAATGCGATTCTGTCCGTCTTCCGTATGCCTTCCATCTATGCTGCTTCGATAGCCATCATCCTGCGTGCATCCAATCTGAGCTTGCCAGTGGCACTGGATGGAGGCATCTCCATGCTCGCAGCCGGTTACTCCCCTGTCGTACTGGCCATTCTCGGTGCACAGATGCTCAGAGCGCGTGGTTCCGTCGAACCTTGGAAACCCAACGTCCGCAAAGCGTTCTGGACTGGACTTATAGTACGGCTTGCTGCAGCTCCAGTACTCTCATATCTAATCCTGACTGCACTTCAGATTGAAGGAACGTTATTCAGTGTGCTGCTGATCCTAGCGTCCATGCCGACCGCAGTGAACGCCGTAATTTTGGCCGAGCAATTCAATGCGTCTCCGCAGTTTGTGTCCCGCTGTATTCTGTGGACAACTGCTGCGTCCATGGTCATTCTGCCGATCATGATTGTGATGTCTTCCTGATCAGCACGGAAGCTGAAGTTGGAGACATCGCTGCCTGCTTGCGTTTCTCCAACCGACGTTCAAAGCGACGTTTGAGTGCTCTGACATAGAAGAACTTGACGACAAAGTAAGAAATCACACCCAGGATGACTCCAAAGACGGACATACCTGCCAGAATATCCAGGCCACCCCGCAATAGTTCACTTAGCGCGGACCAGTTGCCGCGAAACAGCTCCATAAAGGCACTCTCATGAACAAGTCCCTGCCCCATGCTGTGCGCCGGCAATATCCAGGAACCAATTTGCTTGGCAAGCGGCATCAATATGATAGGCAGGAAAGTTAGCTTGCCGACCACATTGCCCACAATAGCCGCTGGCAGTGAACCACCGGACAAACGTACAATCGGATAGAACACGAGATATACCAGTGATGCTGTGGAAATGACGATCAATTCCAGACCAAAACCCAAAGCAAATCCGGTAGATACTTTATGTGCCCCGCCGGGAGCACGTAACAATTTGAGAAAATTAAGCTTCAAAGCACGTGTTAAACGCGCAAAACGTGAGTTTTTGCTTTTCTGTAGGTTCATACCGAACTTCCCCTTATCTTACACAAATGACGGCTCAAGCCGCCTACTCTTCAGTATATCACACCGCGTTAACGCCTGCTGTTATAATCACTGGCTGTGTCTCAATGGCGACGTTACCTGCTACCGCTCTGGAGATCATGCAGGAATCTTCTGCTTTATGTGCCAAGCGCTCCGCCTTCGTTACATCAGCATCAGATGCATCCGCTTTGAGCACAATGCGAGGTCTGTGTGTGATCCGTTCGTACGTAAATACGTTATTGGTAACATCCACCGTCGCTTCAGACTCCAGTGTCAGTTCATCTGGTGTAATATCCGATCGCTCCAGCATTGCTGCCAGTGTAATCAAATAACAGGTGGACGCTGCACCCAGCAGCATTTCATCCGGATTGGTACCGGTACCCGGACCACCCATCTCCTGTGGAATCGAAATGACTGTTTTTAACCCGCCTGCATCAATATGCCCTTCACTATTACGTCCACCATTCCAAGTAGCTTTCAGGTGAAAAGGATGTTTCATTATATTCATTCCTTTCTAATTAGACACGGACACATGCTATAGATTGTTCATTCAGTGCGTTAACCTGCTCCTCATCTAAGCCCAGATCAGTTATTACTTTTGCCACACTGCTGAGTTCAGCCACTCTTGTAAAAGCCTGCACGCCAAACTTGCTCGAATCCGCCAGCAATATAACTTCATCAGCTATGCTGATCATCTTCTGCTTCACCAGCGCCTGCAATTCATTCGACTCACTGATGCCCTTGGTCAAATGTACACCTTTGCAGGATAAGAAAACTTTATCCACATGATACGCATCAAGCGACCGTTCAGCTAGCGGCCCTACAAACGATAGGGACTTCGAAGCAAGCTGCCCGCCTGTCGCGATTACACGGATCTGTTCCTTGTTACTCAGCTCCGCTGCGACCTTAATGGAGTTGGTCAACACGGTGAGTGGTATGTTCGGCAGTCCAGCCGCCATATACCACGCAGTTGTACTGGCATCCAGCGCTATCCGGTCACCGTGCTCTACCATTTTCAACGCTTCGTCCGCAATTCTGCGTTTCTCTTCTGCATGAGTTACAGCCCGCTCCGGATAAGGGATCTCCGACTGCCCCTCTTCTTTATATTTTACGCTGACAGCCCCGCCGTGGGAACGTCTGAGCCTTCCCGCCTGCTCCAGCTTGTCCAGATCACGACGGATCGTCTCTTCCGTCACACCGCAGCGCTCACTCAGCTCGGTTACGCGCATACTTCCCTGGGAATCTACCCATTCCACAATTTTCTCATAACGTTCAGCCACGAGCATCTTCATTCACTCCAAACCGTTGATTATCCAAGATGAATCCTGTTCATCCCATCATACCACAGTGCCCACGGAAGGAGAATTTCATCGAGGGCGCACAGGGTGCAAAAAAGAGGGAGCTTACGCTCCCTCCATTTCGAATGAAATTGTGTCTTATTTATCGTCAGCCATAGGGAACCAGCCCGGTGTGTGAATAATTGCATTCCACAGACCGTCAGGGATAACCAGACGTTCCTGATCCGATTTGGTGAGAATCGTCTCAATATCTTCTTCACGTCCGCTTTCGATTTTCTCAACCCAGTCAGGCTCGATAATCAGCTCACGACCGATCGCAAGCAATGGCACACCACTTTGAAGAGCTTCGGCTGCCTCATCTGCCGTATGGATGGCCCCTACACCAATGACAGGCAGTTTACCATCCACGCGGTCAAGAATAAATTCAATTCTGGAGCGAGTATCTGCTTCACCACGTCTTGGCTTGGACCAGAACTCGTTGACGGATACATGCAGGTAATCCAGATTTTTATCTTTCAGCGCATCAACCAATGCATACGTCTCTTCCATGGTCAGTCCCGGTGTTTCCGGCTCTTCTGGGGAGAAACGGTATCCAACGATAAACGGCAATTTCGTATGTGTAGCTACAGCCTTCTGGACCTCATCCACCACAGCCAGTGGGAATGTGAGACGTTTCTCGATGCTTCCACCCCAACGATCTTCACGTCGGTTGGAATGCGGAGAGAAGAACTGCTGAATCAGATAACCGTTCGCACCATGAATCTCAACACCGTCGAAGCCAGCTTCAATGGCGCGGCGGGTTGCTTCTCCAAAGTCCTTGATGATGGACGTAATTTCGTCATCAGACAACTCTCTTGGTACAGGAGATCCCGGACGCTCACTGGCAACAGCGCTTGGAGCAGCGACTTGACCCGCTGGCACCGCTTGTTCTGGCGTGAGACGACCTGCATGGAAAATTTGCAGTACGGCTTTGGAACCTTGCTGCTTAATCGTATCGGCCAGACGTTTCAGACCGGGAATAAAGCTATCGTCATAACTTCCAAATTGAGCCGGAAAACCAATTCCATTCGCAGTTACATGGGTTACCGCTGTAACAGACATACCAGCACCGCCAGTACGACGTGCATAATAAGCAAGTTCAGCGTCTGATACAGTACCATCGGGATTTGAGGACATATGAGTCATTGGAGCGAGCACGATCCGGTTTTTCAGCGTAATGCCGCTTGGCAGTGAAACTTGTTCAAACATTGGGCTATACTTTGGATTCATTCGTGGTTCCCTCCTGATTTAATATCTCTTTTAATAGATATATGAATATATGCGTTCGCTCACTGTAATGATTATAGTTACGTTTCACTCACATTGCAACTTTTCATTTTCACCCCTTATCCATTCGATGCTTAAAGCTCACTGCTCCATTCACTCTCCGCCTTTTGTCCATTACACTTTTTTCTTCTTTCTCAACCCAAAAAGACGGAGTGTCTTACAACTCTCCGCCTCATAAAACTGCTTGGTTAGCTTAGAAACTGCGTACGTATGCCAGCTTCTGGTCCATTTCTTCCACACATTCATAGCAGTCATGCTCATCATTGGCTACCATCGGAGTAACCGGATACAGATTCATCTCTGTACTGTTGTAGGATTTCAACAACGGCAGCAGCTGTGTCACGCGTGTGTTCGCCGGATCCAGCCAGGTATTGATTTCTTCTTCAGACAGAATCGCCGGCATTTTGCTTCCAAACTCCCGTGTAACCATGTTCGCTCCCGCCATCAGCATCGTGCAGGTACGCAGTGGCTGTTTGCGCGTATCTTTCCATACCTCGTATAATCCCGCTATGCCAAACAATCCGCGATCCGGCATAACCACTCGGACTGCATAGCTTTTCTTGCCTTCTTGACGCCAGTAATACAAACCATTGCATGGGATAACACAACGCTTCGTCTCTACCAGCTTGTAGTAGGCTGGATTCTCATGCACCGTCATGAGATTGGCATTGACTGCATCGCGTCCCCAGAACGGAATGAATCCCCATCGGAACTCGTCCAATACCCGCTCACCATCCTGATGCAAAATAATCGGTGTATGCTGGGTTGGGCTGATATTGTAACGGTTTTTGTAATAATACATCACCCGTTGAATCTTAAAATGATCCCTGACCTCATCCAAATCGGCTGCCAATGAAAAACGGTTACACATGCTCAGGCACTTCCTTTCCCTGCTTGAATTGAATTTGATTGTATTGTTTGTAATAGCAGGGAAATTATGCATGCTTGTATAGAAAGCATTAGTAATCGTGTGAAATCTTCCTATTTCCCAGTGCCTGAGCTATAGAGAAGCCTGAATTGCTGCGGGGTCATCCCTATATAGGTCCGAAACATGCGAATAAAATAACTGCTGTGTGTAAATCCACACTGAGAAGCAATTTGTTTCACGGATAGTTCCGAGTCTACGAGCATTTTCTTCGCGGCCAGAATGCGGCAGTCCAGCAGATACCTGCCGGGCGGAACACCCATGATACTCTTGAACATGCGATTAAAATAATACACGCTGTATCCCGCTATATCCGCCATTTCAGCAAGACTTAGCGGTTGTGTGCAGTGACGACGAATATAATCGGCTGTTGAGCGGATTGTATCCTGATGGTTCAGTAATGACGTCCCTTCTATTGACTCCGAATTTCGTGCCAATTCAACTAGCAACTCATACAGTAACGCCGACAACTTCGGTTCATGCACACTCTCATAACCTTCACCGAGCTGGCATAATTGTTCATGCAACTCCTCGAAACGTTCCTCGCCAGAGAATGAAAAGAGCCACACTTTATCCGGATTCCGCAAGCCTAGCAGCCGCTCCAGATCGTGGGCTTGCAGATGAATCCATCTGATACCCCAGGGATCAGATGGATCGGCATAATACTGTTGCGCCTGTCCCGGCGCATATAGAAAACCTTGTCCAGCCGTTAATCGAACGCTACCCTGCTCGGTTCTCACTTCACCCTGTCCGTTGAAAACCAGATGCAAATTATACTCTCGTATTCCGTGCGGACGATGTTCCTTGTGCTCTGGATCGAGATATCTTCCGTAGGCTACTGGATAACATGCATACCCTGCATGCCCGGGCTCCGGCATAAACCAATGGTTTCGCATATGTTCTTCCCCCAAAAATAGCAAGATCATGATACCCTATCGCAACATGTTATTATATTCCCCTCTCATTATCCATTATAAAATGAAATAGACTCGACACTCTTCCACAAGATGATGATAGTGGAGTCATTAAGCACTGGCTTGAGCGTGCATGAAAATCATTATGTTCCAGACCAAAGGAGATTAGCATACATGAACCAAAACCGACCTATTCAAATGGGTGTTGATTATTATCCTGAACATTGGGACCCTAATCTGTGGGAGCAGGATGCCCAATTAATGGCCGATAGTGGTGTACGTATTGTACGTGTGGGTGAATTTGCCTGGAGTCGAATGGAGCCTGCCGATGGACAATTCGATTGGACATGGCTTGATCAGGCGCTCGATACCCTTCATCGCAATGGGCTCCAGGTGGTGATCGGTACACCAACGATGACACCACCACGCTGGCTCACCAAAAAATGTCCTGATATTCTGCCGATGCTGCCAAGTGGACAGTTGTACCATGAAGGAGTCCGCGGCCACCGCTGTTATAACAGTTCGAGCATGCGGACGTACAGTGCACGAATTGTTCAGAAGCTGAGCGAGCGATATGCAGGACATCCGGCTGTAATTGGCTGGCAGACTGATAATGAATTCAGTTTCACGGATTGTCAGTGTACTGCTTGTTCAGAGGCTTTTCGCGAGTGGGTTCGAGCCCGTTACATTTCACTAGGGCAGCTCAACCAGGCTTGGGGTACTGTTGTCTGGAGTGGAGAATACAGCGATTGGGAACAGGTGACGCCACCATATGGCGGCTCTCCGTTTCAGAATCCTTCGTTCCTGCTGGACTACTCCCGTTTTCAGTCGGATTCCATTGTGGCTTTTCAAAGCATCCAAATTGAGATCATTCGGCATAACTGTCCCGATCATTTTGTCACTCATAATTTTCATAGCTATCCGCAAAAGGCAGATCAATATAAAATCGGTCAGGATCTGGATTTCGCTTCTTTTGATTACTATCCCAACCCTTCACCTAACAAAACGGACACCGCACCTTACAGTGGCGCTTTGTCGCTAGATCTAACACGTGGCATCAAACGCCGCAATTTCTGGATTATGGAGCAGCTTAGCGGACCTCCAGGATGCTGGTTTCCGATGTGGCGTACACCCCAGCCCGGCTTCTTGCGTGCTTACTCATGGCAGACTATTGCCCGTGGAGCGGATGCGGTAGTGCATTTCCGCTGGCGCAGTGCCACTATAGGAGCAGAACAGTTCTGGCACGGACTGATTGATCACAGCAATGTTCCAGGGCGACGGTTCAAGGAGTTTCAGCAACTGTGTACCGAAGTGAACAGTCTGGGTGAACGCCTGCAAGGCTCAACATTGCAGAACGAAGTCGCCATCCTGCATTCGCATGATCAGTTAAACGCTCTACGAATTCAGCCACAGGCGGAAGCACTGGAGTACTACGAAAATATAAAAGTATGGCATCGTGCCCTAACCAAATGGGGAATTAGTACAGATGTTATCCATTCCTCGGAAGCGCTCGATGGCTACAAAATCATCATCGCACCGCACTTGTATCTGCTGGACGAGAGCACCGCGGAACGTCTGCAAGCTTTTGCAGCGGATGGTGGCATATTGGTCTTAACGCATCGCACCGGTGTCAAAAACGATAACAACGTCTGTGTCATGGAGCCACTTCCAGGTATGTTATCTTCTTGCTCGGGCGTGCGTGTTACCGAATATGATCCCGTCGGTGGTGACCAAATTCAGATTCGGGATGAGAAGGGCAATACATATGCTGCTTCACAATGGGCTGATGTGTTGGAAGTGGACACGGCACAGGCGATTGCGGTTTATGCGGATCAATTTTATGCCGAAAGTGCGGCTGTCACCCAAAACAACTGGGGTAAAGGTGCTGTCTATTATGTAGCGACCCAGCCGGATGAAGCTTATCTGAGCCAGTTACTGCAAAACATCGCTGAACAATGTGGCCTATCCGGGATTCAAACCCTGCCAGACGGTGTCCAGGTGACAACCCGCTCAGGACCGAATGGAACGTTTCGTTTCATCCTGAATTTAAGTCCTGAATCTGTCTTCATTCCGTTGCAAGCATCATACAAAAGTGCATTGAATGGAACTATGAAAGGACCTCGATTGGAACTGGAGCCGTATGATATCGAAATCTTGGAGATTCAATAATATGTAACATATCTGCGCTTAAAACAAAATGAACCATGAAAAGGCCCGGGTATGCACATCAAGTGCATCCGGGCCTTAAAGAATTGGGCGTTAACAACATAAACCAATCTTACTTGATTACAATTTGATAAAGTCAGCCATGGAACGAACCTGGATGGCCCCCGCCTTGGAGACAGTACCATCAGATCCCTGTAATTCCCCTCTGGAGGTGAACTTGACCTTCACAGGAATACCCGGAATGAGGTCGAAGAAATTGTCCGAGAACACCCCTTCTGCCTCAGTAGAAATCCATACTTGTTTTGCAAGTACATCGCTTTCCAGGACCAGATGCACGCCATCATTCTCGGTAACTTCGGTTACCTTAATTTGCGCTGGTTGCAATGTAATATCCTTTGAAGGTGCAAAATAATGTTCCTGTGTGATGTCGGATGCCCCATCCTGCTTCAGATCAATACGCAGCAATGTTGTTGCAGCATCGCGACCTTCCAGCCATTCCGCCTGGCTCAATGACAGCACCTGTTGACCAGAGTTGGATGCCAGAGCGACTTCATGCTCTTCCTCACGATATACCGTGCCATCAAAGCCAATCAGGCGTATCTGGAGTTTGCCTTTCACAGGTTCAAGCTGATCCGAGATGAGGTAAATATCTGTCACATCTTCCTTCGTACCATCTACCGATACCAAGATATCGCTGAAGCTGCGTTTCGCGTAATATTGCAATGCTTTCCAACGTCCGAAGTAATCCATACCCGCCCAGGAAGCCACCGGCCAGCAATCATTCATCTGCCAGTAGAGCGTTCCCATACAGAACGGTTTGCGACGACGGTGAGCCTCAATGGCTGTTTTCATCGCCTCAGCCTGAAGCACTTGGCTCATATAGAGAAAGGATGGGAAATCCTTCGGCTCATGCATGTACATATCCATGTATTGTTTAATCAGACGATTACCTGCCCCGTTCTTCTGATGCGCCAGCATGACTTCAGACTCCAATGCCAAATCCTCTTCCTCCGCATACTTGCGAACCGAATCATACTCAGGGAAGGACTGGAAGCCATACTCACTCATGAAGCGTCCAACATGAACGTTGTAGTTCTCAAAGGGCTCCACATTATGCCACACACCCCAATAGTGGATATCCCCTTCAGATGTGGATGGGTGAGCATGCTGTTTCTCGTCTCCCGACAGTGATACCAGTGGTGAAGAAGGCCAATAATCCACACCAGGAGCATAGGCTTCAACCACTTCAGGCAAAAGATCATGGAAAATAGCTTCGTAATCCGCCCAAATGCGTTCTCTTTGCTCCGCGTTGTAATCTTTTTTCCAACCCCAGCCGCCATCCTCAATGTAATGTGCCCACGCTGAATCAATCTCGTTATTACCACACCACAGCACGATGCTTGGATGATTACGCAGACGTTTCACATTATCAATCGCCTCATGCTTCACACTATTCAGGAAAGCCTCGTCTCCAGGATACATGCTGCAAGCAAACATAAAGTCCTGCCATACGAGCAAACCATATTCGTCACACAACTCGTAGAATACGTCTTCTTCATAGAAGCCACCACCCCATACACGGAGCATATTCATGTTCGACTCGGCAGCAGATACAATCTCATGCAGATAGCGCTCACGTGTCACTTCTGTTATGAAGCTGTCGTTGGGAATGTGGTTCGCACCTTTGGCAAACACAGCAACTCCGTTTAACTCAAAATAAAAGGATGCTCCCGCTTTATCTTTGTCACGAACCAGACGAATGGACCGAATACCCGTTTTGACTGTAGACTCAGCCACAGCCTGTTCGCCCTGAATCACTTTCGTATGGAAAGAATACATATGCGCGTCACCCAATCCGCGGCTCCACCACAACTTCGGCTCAACAATAGAGATTGGAACCTCCACAGTTTGGACGCCCGGTTTCAGGGTTACAGCCTGCTCCCAACTCTGTTCATCCGTTCCTACTCGAATAACTGTTTCTATCGATTGCGTAGACTCCACTTCCACGACCGCAGTGAGCGAAGCGGAAGCAGCGGTTACTTCATTTTGTTGAATGAATACATCATTAATTCGTACGTCCGTCCAGCCTTCAAGGCGTGCTTCGCGCCAGATTCCGCTGGTTACAAAACGTGGACCCCAGTCCCAACCATAGTGGTACGGGGCTTTCCGTGCAAAAATACTCACTCTTTTATCGCCTAATCCCCCCACGTCAGATTGATCATTCGATGCAGGCAGGGCATATCCTAGTTTCTCCAGCTTCGGCAGATCTTCATTGATCGGAGAACGAAAACGTATTCGGAGTACGTTGCCACTTGCCTTTACAACAGATTTCACGTCGACTGTCCACACCCGGAACATATTGTCTGCCGACAACAGATGTTGTTCATTCACATACACATCTGCATATGTATCCAGACCATCAAAGACCAGCTCCAGATGCTGCGACGACAATAGTGCCTCATTCACATCAAATTCCGTGCGATATTCCCAGTCTTTCTTATCGACCCATTGAATTTCTTTTTCGTTAGTTCCATAGAAAGGGTCCGGTATTTTACCCAGTTTCAGCAAATCCGTATGCACACAGCCGGGTACGTGAGCCGGCATCCATTCCTGATCCTCACAAGCCTTGAACGTCCAATTCTGAAAAGTCTGCGATTGTATTTTACTCATGACAGCCTCCGTTATCATTGAAGTATTTTTTTAAAAAAAACATTTTGTTATGTTTTGTTATTATAAAAACAAATAACTTACAAAACAAAATTAACATGATATGCTCAATTCAGTCAATCTGTTTTGTGGATTATTTCAAAAAAACATATCCGATAACAAAAAAAGACATGAAGACCAATCTCTCCATGTCTTTTCACCCCAAGTTTATAGGGTCCTGGCGTGTGTTAATATTACATTTCTAAATTTACGTTCGTTAGCTTCACGTTAAACTAGCATTGTACTCATCACGAATGATTAGTTCCGAATAGATCAGCTTTCTTTCAAAAGGCCCGTCCGGATGCTCCAACCGCCATAATAACTGGTCCACCGCACGTCTGCCCAGATTCTCCTTATCGATATGCACCGTAGCAAGAATAGGCTCATCTGCACGGGTATTATCAAACCCGGTTACTGCACAGCGCTCTGGCACCTCAATGTCCCTGCTTTGGAGTGCACCAATCACAACAGCGGCCATGTGGTCGTTGGCACATACCATCACTTCGGGGATATCCTCCATCTTCATGGCGATAATCGATTCCCGAATGTGATCCAGATCAGGTCCCAGCAAATCTGCTTGCTGCGAAACTTGCAGCTGCATCTCTTCCAGTACCGAACGATAGCCGAGCCATCGTTCTCTGAAACTGGCTGCATCAGGCAATTCGCCAGCAAACTGTAGCCGTCTGTAACCCTTTCCAACGAGCATCAACACCAGTTCCTGCATACATTTCATGTTATCTGTAAACACCGTATCTCCATGAATTGCCGGGTCTTCATGATCAACCATCACAAGTGGAATATGCAGTCGATAAATCTCGAGCAATACGGATGTGGAAATGGAACCGACAGTTATAATACCGCTGATGGCTTCAGGATTCAGCACCGAAAACATGCGATCTGAGGAAGGTTCCGTCAAGGTCAGGATATCCATGCCCTTCTCATTCAGGCGTGCAGATATTCCGTCAAAGATGGGACCCCAGTACAGGGAGGATCGATTCTGCGAACGAATGTTAGGAAACAAGATCAGAATAGTCCCCTGTCTGTCTATCTTCATCTCCTGTTCAGCAGGGGTTTCCACTAGGAAACGTTTCGGTTCAGCTTTGAAATATCCGAGCTGTCCTGCCGTTCTGACAATCATCTCCCGGGTATGTTCACTGACACCGGGTTTACCGGTCAACGCACGAGAAACTGCGAATTTGGATACCCCCGCAGCATCGGCAATTTGCTGCATGGTTACTCTTTTGGCCATCCTTCTCACCCGTTTTTCCTTTATTTTTCATTTAGTGTAGCATAAAAAAAGGGATTCAACAAAACAAGTTATGAAAAGTTTCATTTTGTTAGGTTGATAATTTGCTATAGATTCTGAATCTCTGCTGGATAAATAACAAAAAAGTTCCTCCACCTGCTTCACAATGAAGTTGATGGAAGAACTCTTGCTTTATTTCAAAGTTATACGCCCGGTGCTCCCTGATCTCCCAGTTCAGTCTGTAATGCTGTCCGCTTTCTGCGCCAGAATAACGGATAAGGGACTCTGATCTCTGTAATCAGAACACCAATGAGCATAAGTGCTGCACCCGCATACCCTTGCAGAGTAAGGGACTCCCCTTGAAAGGTAAATGCAAATGCTGCTGCAAACAGTGGTTCAAGTGAAAAGATCAGACTCGTTCTCGTTGGTGAAGCATGCCGCTGGGCAAGAGTCTGTAAAATGTAGCCAATGCCGCTGCACAGTACTCCCAGACCCAGAATGGCCGCCCAAGATTGAGGTGTTTCAGGTAAACGTGGTGTCTCCAGCACAAATGTAGCAGCCAGCCCCCACAGGGCTGCAACGCCCAGTTGCACCGTTCCCAGCGTTAGTGGATCATGCTTCGGCGTATACTTGCCAGCAATCATAATGTAGATCGCGTACATTAATGCTGCGAGAATGCAAAGGATATCCCCCATATGCAGGCTAAGCTCATGTTGGAGTGTCAACAATGCGAGCCCAATTACCGCCACGAGAATACTTATCGTTAACCGCAAGTCTGGCATTCTGCGATGCAGAATTGTCGTCAGGATGGGCACAAAGATCACTGCCAAACTGATCAAAAATCCTGCCTGGGAAGCCGTTGTGCGCTGTACTCCATAAGTGATAAATACAAAGGCCGCAAATAACGCTGTTCCCATAATAGCCCCTGCTGCAAGCGTTCCTCGATCCATTCTGAACAGTCGCCGATGGAAAAGGACAGCTGCCGCGATAAAGGCAATTCCAAACCGGAAAGCGACCAGATTCAATTCCTGCATGGACTCCAGTCCTGATTTCATAAACAGATAGGATGATCCCCATATTACCGTTGCGAGCAGCATCTGTAAATCCGCTCTTCTTGATGCTTGACCTTGTGGTGCACGTACTCCGTTCATCTTGCTTCTACCTTCATTCTATGTATTATAATCTATCCGAGGCTCTATCGAACTAACTCGCCTTGGCAAGTATAAACGATCTCTTTGCATTATAAAAATGAATATTTATAATAGTTAATATGAAATAAACTCATGTATTAAATGAAGAGAGGAACGGAATCTTTCATGTCATTGGTCAAATACGAAATTTTGAATGCCGTAGTGGAATACGGCAGCCTCACCAAAGCAGCAGAAGCATTGAATATTACCCAATCAGCGGTCAGTCATGCGATCGCCAGTCTGGAGACCGAGTGTGGTTTTTCGCTGCTGAATCGAGGCCGCTCTGGTGTACGACTAACTGCCGAAGGGGAACGGATTCTGGGCTATACTCGTGAACTTCTGCGTTGGACGGAACTGATGAACCAGGAAATTTCGTTGATTCGCGGCGCCGAGATTGGAACCGTTCGTATTGGCACATTCGCTAGTGTATCCACGCAGTGGCTGCCTGGCATCCTGAAGCAATTTCGCCTCGGTCATCCCGGAATCGAAATTAAGCTGTGGGAAGGGGACTACGCAGAAATTGAAGGCTGGCTGGCTGGAGGCGCCATCGATCTTGGCTTTCTGTCCCTTGGCGATTCTTCGCCTTTTGAGACAATTCCATTACAAAAAGACAGGATGATGTGCATCCTGCCTCTTGAACATCCACTCGCTACGGAGAAGTCTGTCTCATTTGATGTATTGCTGGAACAGCCCTTTATTTTGCCTAAATGGGGTGGTGATAACGAGATCGAACGGTTGATCCGACAGCATGCGGCCAAGCTGAATGTGGTCTATGAGGTCGCCGAAGATCAGGCCATCATGGCGATGGTTCGAAACGGTCTTGGCATCAGTCTTTTGCCTGAAATGGTTCTTCAACACCATACGAACGAGCTCGCTCTTGTTCCACTCACTGGAGATCCTTATCGTACCATTGGCATCGCTTGCCCGTCTCTCACCAATCTGTCCCCCGCTTCGCGTCGTTTTATTGAAGCGGTACAGGAATGGCTAACTCCATCGTTATAATTGGTCCTCCGTTGACTCAACCGCTACTACTAAAAAATTGTATAATGCCAATGACCAGCATGAGAACAAATACAACGGCAATCACAATTGCAAAACCAATCAGAAAGCGTACACCGGGTGAGCGTCTGTTCGCCTGTTGAGCTTCTGCCAGGTAATCCAGCTTCTGCTCAAGCCGTTCAAGTCTTTCGTGCACCTGTTCTTGTTCGTGATTCGATTTCATCCAATCATCTCCTTTAGATTAGGTGTTATCGCTCGAATACGTTAGGTTTAATCCCATACCCGATCCAGCTGGTCTGCATAGAAACGGATGGCTCTGCTGTAGTCGGTTATTCCCTTATCCTTTGATGTATCAGCCAGTTGTACCAGCAACCGCTTCATTGCCTCCGCATGCTCGCCCAGATTGTAGAGCACCATGGCAAGAAAAACTTCAAATTCCCGGTTCTCCGGGAATTCACTTAATCCCTTTTCAAACCAGGCCTTCGCCTGCTCATACTGCCCCAGAGTCCGATATGTGCTGCCAAGTCCGAGTATGGCACCTGTCCTGTCCTCAACCGAAAGCCCTAGACTTAGAGCCTTCTCATAATGCGGTACCGCTGCCCGCTCCAGTCCAAGTGAATCATGAGCCCAAGCCAGCTGGTACCAAACCTGTGCATTGTCTGGTTCCTGTAACGCCAGTTCCTGCAGCAGCTCTATCGCCTCCTGCATTTTCCCCTCCGTTCTCAAGAGGATAGCCTGCTGTAAATCCTTCATCTACTCCACTTCCCATTCTTCCAAAATCATTTTCCAAAGTATAATTATAGCAAAAAAACACCCCGAGAAGTATGCCGGAACAACCACAGGTTGTCCAAGTCTATTCTACAGCGTGCTTTTTCGTAAGGTGCCAGCTAACCTGGCACCTTCATATTCGAATATTTTACAAAAGTGATGTTTCGCTCAGGACCAGGTTGTGTTTGCTACCATGACAATGAATACAACCATGAGATAATTGACGGAGATCAGAAAGTTAACTTTGGCCCATTTCTCATCATCCTGAGTTTTCAATCCGCTTAGTGTATGGACAAACCAGATCAGACCACCAATGACGGATACAAGCAGAAACACAAGCCCAACGTAGTTGTAGTAATACAACAGAAATACAGCAGGAAGCAACAGAAATACATAAGGAATCATCTGCACCTTTGTGCGCTTCACACCTTTGACTACCGGCAACAGTGGGAAACCGGCTGCACGATATTCTTCCACTCTGCGAATCCCGAGTGACCAGAAGTGAGGTGGCTGCCACAGAAATAACAGCGCAAACAGCAACCAGGCACCTGCATCAATCTGATTGGTTACCGCACAATAACCGATTACAGGCGGCATCGCCCCCGCAATTCCACCCAATGATGTACTCCAGGTCGAGCTGCGTTTGAGCCACATCGTGTAGATCACGATATAAGCAAACCATCCGAGCAGTGCCATCCAACCGGATAACGGATTGACCAGGAAGTACAGCAGCACAAAACCAACCACACCAAGAACAATTCCATACCCCAATACAAACTTGGGTTTAAGATGATTGATGTAATCAATCCGTTTTTTGGTGCGCTCCATCTTCTGATCCAACTCACGATCCCAGTAGTTGTTAATAACACATGCCGAAGCGATGACCAAGGTTGATCCAATCAACACCATGAGCAGAGATATCCACGAGATATCCCATTTTGAAGCGACCCAGAACCCTACCGCTACCGCAAACACATTCAGCCGCAAAAGTCCGGGTTTCGTTAATGCAATCATGTCTTTAAGCATGAGAAGCCTCCTGAACTATGTAAAAACACCATTCCTATAATGATACATGTACATACCATGAATTACAATCTCCTTCATGAATTTGTCATAACCAAAAAGCATCCCTGCCGGTTCAATGGAACCGGAGGAATGCTTAACCGTTGCATTTTGATCTAATTTTATGGAATGTATTGCTGTACAATTTTGATCACTTTTCCGTCCTGTACAGTGAGGTGATACGGGAATACGGACAGATCAAGAATATTGGTATTGTCATACAAAGATTCGAATTTGCTGAGCGCCACGGACTCATTCCATTGAATAGTGGTGCCCGACACTGTACCATCGCGATCATATAACTGCATCAACACTTCAGCATTAGCACTTACTTCTACCTTTTCCTGCTCTTTGCTGTCATTGACAATATAATAACCATCAGGAGCACCATCTATACCAGAGCCCGGATTGCGTTGTTCAAAAACTTTATCAGCCTCTGCACCTTGGTACCAGCCAATCTTGTCTACAATCAAGTACAATTTACCATTCTCATGCTGTATGTCTTCCACATACGCTGTAAACATCTCGGAGTTTGCAGCCTGCGCTTTGGCAGAAGCCTGTACAGAGTCCGTGCTCTCCTCAGCGTTCGCTGGTGTAAGTAAATATGTAGCAAGCACAATCATGCCAAGCAAGGCAACAGCCGCACCCAGCATTCGTAATTTCCATTGTTTCGCCGCGTTCTTCATAGGCAGCATCTCTCCTTATTATGAACGTTACTATTCCTTAACCGGAAGGCTTTCTCTTCAAACGCTCATATGAATATTTAATCTTTCTTTTACTCTCCCTATCATACTGGGTGTACACACTGCAAAAGTATCAGCCAGATGAAAAATAGTTACAATAGGTGTCATCAAAAAGAAACCCTGAATGCCATGGCATCCAGAGTCTCTATTGGCTTAGCTTTTAATTTCAGCTCAATCTTAATGATTCGGGGCTGAACCTTGTGCCAGACGCACTAGCATATGAGCCAGCATATGGCGCTCTTCCTCTTTCCCGACATTCCACAGTTCTTGCAGCAACTTCTCTTCACGGTTACGCGGCTCTTCCCGGGCTGCCAAATAGTCGGCTACTTTCTCAGCGATTTTGGCCATCTGCTCCTCACCCAGTCCAATCGATTCTCCCATTGCAATTCGTTTGCCCAGATATCCTTTAAAGGCATCAAAGTTCTGTAAAATCTGTTCCCGTTCCTCCGGCGCAATCTTATCAATCGCATTGTCTACCTTGTCGGTTGAAACTTGTCCATCTTTATGGATAACATGATTTTGTTCATTCATCTGAAAAACCTCCTTGAGAATACTCGCTTTGTGGAATGTAAGCAAAATGCTTAATCATACCAGGTTATCTATAATATAAACTTCTCGCTGGAGATTAATCAGACCATTTCTATCCTTTAGCCATCAGCTGCTTCCTCAGAAATGCTACGTAATCGCCATACTGCCAGAGCTCCCCACATATACAGCATGGCACTCAGATAAAATAATACATCGATCGTCAGCCAATCAATCAGCACACCGCCAACAATAACCGCAAATCCTGAAGCAGCAGATGTCCAGAAATGATAGTTACCTACAGCTGGGCCCCGTTGCCCAGCCACCGTATAATCGGCGAGCAGCACCCGTTCACTCATTCGCTGCATCGCATTGCATGTCCCCATCATCATTTGCAGCAGCAGCACCCAGATGTAGGAAATGACCCACGGAAATGCAATCATGGCTGCGGCCATCCCCACCGAACTTACACTGAGCCACTGCTTGGCGTGTCGATCCATCCGGAGAGCGAGCCATTGCGAAGCAGCAGCCGAACTGATTGTAAATACGGCAAAGGCAAGCCCATATTTGGAGAAGCTGTTACCCAGATTTTTGAGAAACAAAAGATAATACGGATAAATCATGCCCGAAGCGAGCGTAACGATACTTTGAGATCGAACAAGCCACTTGATATTCATGGATGATTTCCTCCATACTGCTCCATAAAATAGTTCATAAATAAATGATTCGGATCCACCTTTTCTTTGGCTGCAAAAAACTCATTCTTCCGAGGATAAGCCTGTTCGAATTGCTCTGAAGTTGCATAACCTGCATAGGGCAGATAATATGTTCCGTTATATCGAAGGACTGCATCTATCAGCTGCTGCATACTGCCCTTGAACTTCTCTTGTTCTACCTCAGACAATGAAGCGTGAAATAAACAGACAAGGCCGAACATATCCTGCGTCGCATAGGAAAGCACAGCTTCTTCATCATGTTTCACAAACCTGACTGTAATGTTGAGCAAATCCAATTGCTCCTGGGATACAATCTCTCCCATCTCCTGTACAAATGCGGGGAAGACATCCACCGGAATAAAATATTCCTGCAGCAGATCATTTTCACCCGGCTGATGATACTCCATGAAGGAAGACGCAGAAGCCATCGCATTGTTGCGGCTGAGCCTCTTGCCATCCTGTGACTCGAAATACCGCTGTTGCAGCGGCCAAAACCAGGCCCGCCCCCATTGGAATTCACGGTTCAGGTTGAACAGAAGTTTGCTGGTAAGCACGCCTCTTTCACGTTCATCCAGATGATCATAATCATCCAGTGAAGCCATTGGATCAGAGGCATAATTCAATGCGTACATCTCGCGAAAATAGCCTTCACCGGGCTGAACTGAAATTCGGGCCAGATGCATACGCATCATCGGGTCTCCCAGGACATTCTTTTGAAAATAAGTCGGGTAGTCCTCAACCTGCACCTGCTCAGTTGTGAGACGATAGACTTCGTCATCCGTTAACGTCAACGTAACGTCCAAAATCACGCCAAACAGTCCGTAACCCCCAAGCACAAGAGGGAAAAGCTCTGCATTCTCCGTGCGACTCACTTGCCGAATCTGACCATCTGCCGTCAAGAGATGAAAGGAATCGACACTTTCAATCAAGGAACCCTGATGAAGCTCCCGACCATGTGCATTTACACTGATAGATCCGCCTACGGTGAAAATATTCTGGGACTGCATATTTTTGACCGCCAGTCCATATGGGTTAATGGATCGTTGTACGTCAGCCCAGGTCGCCCCAGCCTGCACACGTACCTTTTTGGCATCGGTATTGACTTCCAGCACTTTGTTATACGAGGTCATGTCTATGACAATGCCGTCTTTATAATAAGTGTGTCCTCCCTGACTATGGCGCTGCCCAGCAATCGATATCGTCAGATTCTGCTCTCGAGCTTCTTTGAGCAGTTCAACGAGCTGCTGCTCTTCATGACCCTCGACCACACGTTCAACCTTAACCGGATGAAGGCGGCTGTAGTCGGTAATCAAATACGGATTCTGATCATCGCTATCCGTTCTCCAATATGTCCACACACATAAAATCAGAAGTAACAGGAGCATGCTCGTTTTTTTGAACAGATGAACTCCTCCTCCCCTAACACCTAGCGTTTCAATTTGATTTGATTGGTTAATCGTTTACATATACATCACAAGGATTGGATATGTTAAGGAACACCTTAAACATACCCGAATAAGGAGGAATTTTCCATGAATGAACATAAAAAAGAACGAAAAAACAAGGATCTACAGCCTGGTGTGAATACAATTATTCAACCCGACCCGAACAACCCCGGCCCAACGGACATGATTGAAGAAGCCGTAGGAGAAATCGTAGACAATATCACCCATCCTCACAAAGCCAAAACAACAGAGACCCGCAATACAAACAGCAAATAATTTCAGACCATACTTTTGTAAACAGCTTGCGTACAACGCAAAAAGTCCTCCAACCTTTGTCTTAACGGTCGGGGGACTTTAAAATTGTTTTTTTCTATGAATGGGGCTGTTCACCATCTGCGTTTTAATTTGCGTTTAGATCTGCTTCACCTTATTTTCCTTTTTCATCTGTTGCAATGCCTTGTGAATCCAGATCGCGGCAATCGAACCTTCGCCCATGGCAACCGTAGCTTGTTCCGCGTGCAAGCCCAGATCTCCGGCAATCCATACATTAGGCGCGGCCTGCATGCTTCGCGCGTTGGCTTCGACGTGTTTATTATCCGCGATGACGGCTCCAAGCTGCTCTGCCAGTTCATAATGTACACGATTGCCTCCAAACGCAACAAATCCACGCTCTGACTCAAAAATCTGTCCATCTTCCGTCAGCACACCCGTAATATGGCCATCTTCCATCTGTTGCACTTCTTGGACGGCGGCCTCAAGGTAACGAACTCCTGCCTCTTTCATACTTCGATGAAGCTCAGCGGAGATTGGCGACTGCTCATGGTTGATATACAACAACTCATTGGTACGTTGAATCAAAACCATAGCCATATTTGCACCGGCTTCGCCTGCACCCAGCAATATCGTGCGCTGATCCTGAATCTCATATCCATCGCAATCCGGGCACACATATACTGTTCTTCCCAACGTAGGCCTTAATCCCGGAATCGCCGGTATCCTGTCCGTTAGTCCAGTTGCCAGTAAGACTGTTTTCGCCATATATTCAGAGCCGGAAGAACCGAACAATTGAATCTGTTCTCCCCGGCGTCCTGCCTTAATGATACGGTCTTTCTCAAAATTTACTCCAGTCTGCTCAGCCTGCATTCTGCCTTTGGAGCGCAGCTCTTCACCGGATACTCCATCGGGGAAACCAAGAATATTATGATAGGTTCGGCATAACGTTGATCTGCCTTCTCCTGCGTCCACTACCAACACCCGATGAGAAGAGTAACGCCCCATCTGAATAGCTGCCTGAAGTCCTGCGAGTCCTCCACCTACTATAATGCAATCATACTCTCGCATGCTCCATCTCCCTCCTATGCTTCTATCTCTTATATGTTATTGGACAGTTCACTATCCTTCTATCCATTTACACCGTTCAACCAAAATCAAACGTAATCCGTTACAACTTAGCTTTTACCAAAATAAAATAACCCAAACCATCCGTCTGAATAACGGTGTGTTTGGGTCGGTTTAAGAAAGAATTATAATTTCGGAATTTAGAAAATGTATGATTCAAATCGTGAAGCGTTCGAAATGGCATTCCATACATCTGCCGTCTCTCCGCCCATATACCAGTAGGCCAATCCGGCAATATTACGCTCTCCGCTCATCATTACTTTCGCGGACAATGAACGACTGTCCTCTGCCCATATATATCTCGGCGTACCGTTACTGTTATAGCCGATGACATATTGGACCAGATCTGCATCCCATCGTCTCACGGAACCTGAAGCTCGTGCACGAGTTCCCTGTTCTGCCAGGGTGATATCCCATGAACTGGCTGCCGGATTAGCGGAAGACCAATCCCGTGTATATAAGGGTAGAGCCAGAATTGTTTTGGCGCGAACTACCTCAGCGAGCATCGTATCCAAAGCCCTTTCAACCCAAGGAAGAGATGCCACAGACCCTGCTTGCGGATCGCCGTTCCAATGTTCCTCATATCCCATCAGTACCATGTAATCCGATACAGCGCCTAATTGCGCATAATCAAATGCATCGGTCCAATCTGTCCCCAGATCGGGTGATACATCTACAGACACAACAGCGCCTAGCGCATGCAGAGCCGTTGCCAGGGAAGTAATAAATGCGGTCATTCCTTCACGATCAGCTGGCAGTACGTTCTCAAAATCCACGTTAATACCATCCAGTTTATATGTTTTCACCAAAGAGGTGACCTGTGAGATCACCGACGCCCGGTTGGCTGTACTCGATAACATCTGGTGGGTAAGGTCCGGGTTAGAACGATTGCCAAGCAACGGCCATACCTGTCTGTCCGTAGCAGATGCCCATGATAATAACGATGTGTCCGTGAGATCCGTGACTTTCATGCTGCTATTCAGGAAGAACCAACGGGGAACCAGTGTGTTGGCTTCCGATTGTTCGATCTGTTTCTTGAACTCAGCTGTAGAGGCGTTATATTGCCATCCCAGCTGAATACCGAGCTGATCCTCACCTTTCAGCTGGTCTGACCAGGTTTTCTTTTGCAAAATGGCATCCAGCATCACTGCTGCCTCTTCTCTAGTCACTTGGTCATGCGGGCGAAACTTGCCATCACTGCCGCGCATCAATCCAAGCTGATATACGGTCTGCACATAAGGACGTGCCCAGTCAGATATCTCAGCTGCATCGTCATATGTGGATGAAAGAAGGTTCGTTGATTTGGAAGATTGTTTCAGCATCCTCACCAGCAGTGCAGCCGCTTCTTCCCGAGTAATGGAGGCGTTTGGCTGGAACACGCCCTGACTCTTGCCCTCAAGAATGGAAAGATTGGTCATGGCTGCAACGTTGCCGTAATACCAAGCGTTCATGCTGACATCGTTATAGGGATTAATATTGTTTTTAACGGGCTTCAAACCTAGCAGTCTCACGGCAAATGTTGCAAATTCAGCACGAGTGACTGCCTTTTTGGGTTCAAACGTATTCTCGGAGGTTCCGGCAGCAATTCCCGCCTTTACCAGATGTGCAATGGCATCCTTGGCATAACTGGAGGTTGTATCCTTGAACACCTGCTGAGCCGATGCTGCCTGAGCTGTGGATTCACCGATGGTGATTGATCCTATCGCCAGTACGCCGCACAAAATAGCATTCCATAGCTTTCGGCGGGTACGTTTGTATATTCTATTATTCACATCAAAAAGCCTCGCTTCATTGGAGTACGATCTACATCATCGTATCAAATTGAAGCGAGGCCGTATGTGGTTAAATAATGGGAAATTCGCTGAAACGAGGCACCTCAATCTTTTCAATTAAGGTCGACTTTCGATCCAGGTAAAAGTCTTACTTGTGTACTTTTACACGTTGTTCAATCGGTTGGAATTCTTTCTCGCCTGGTGTTGCTGTTGGTTTGCCGAATGGCATTTGAGCGATCAGTCTCCAGTTCTCCGGAATGTTCCATTCCTGTTTGACTTTCTCATCAATCAGCGGGTTATAGTGCTGCAGGGAAGCGCCCAGACCCTCTTGTTCCAAAGCAGTCCAGATCACCAGTTGCAACATACCGTTAGATTGGTTCGCCCAGATCGGGAAGTTATCCGCATAAGCTGCAAAATTTTGTTGTAGCTGCGCAATCACATTGTTGTCTTCGAAAAAGAGTACTGTACCATATCCGCTGCGGAATCCAGCCATTTTTTCAGCTGTAGATTGGAAAGCTTCTGCATTGCCAACCACTTCACGCAAAATTTCTTCCGTGTGATTCCACAGTTTATCGTGTTGTTCACCGAGCAATACTACGGCACGAGATGTTTGTGAGTTGAATGAAGTCGGAGTGTATTTTACCGCTTCTTCCACGATTTCCTGGATTTTAGCATCCGAGATTGTGGATTCCTTGCTGATTCCATAATAAGATCTTCTGTTTTTCAACGCTTCAAAGAAAGATTTAGACATAAATATTCGCCTCCCAAAATGGTATTTCCTAAATTGCCAACATAGTAACTATAATATAGTAACATACATTAGTCAACAAACTATTTTATTTTCACTAAATGTACATTTAGTCATTTCCTCTTGAATAGGGGGAATTAAGTACTCATTTTTAACAGCAATTGAATTGATTCTGATCACTGCGACTCACGATAATCTGCTCGATATTTCTCTTCCGATGACGAATTGCTTTTGGTCTGATCCTTATTCTTCTCTTCCTGCTTCTCCATATTCAGATCTTCCATTGGAATGGGGTCCACCGTCTGCTCTTCTTCATGCCGGTCAAGCAAACTTTCCTGCTCTGTCGGATACTGCTCCGGATTATCATGGGAACGATCCTTATGTGCATCCTTGTTATTTTGATCCGGTGTGTGCTGTTTCATTCGTGATTCCTCCTCAGTTTTCATTTACCCTTCTTTTACCTTTTCTGTCTGGCTTCTAAACACGAGCGAATTATGAGATGAACGTAACCGGTGCATTCCATGTCTGCATCAGGAGGTAAAAATAGAAAAAAGCCAACCAGAACGGACTGGTTGACTTCATCTACTTGTATTCAGTTCCATTTTATTGATTGCTGGGCGAGTCAGTTGAGTCTCCGAGACTTAATTTGGCTTCAAAAATAATGCTCTCATTCTCTTCAGCCAATCTTCCTCGAACCCACACAGCTCCCTCTGTAACCTCTGAACGCTCAACAATCATTAACTCCTGCATACGAATCTCACGATGATATGAAATTTGCAGACGGATCATACCTGCAGCCAGTTCATCCAGTGTTAATGCATCACAACAGACGTCTGCATACCGGGCGTTGTTCATATGCCCATTACTGTCTGTGCTGCTGTATTGTACAGTTAAACGATATTGTTCCTGCAAGCTGAGTTCAGAAGGGACCGTCACTTTAGCAGGGGCTTCACCTAAGGATAAATCAGGATGCGATTTCACTTCAAAAGGTAAAGCTGATGGTCTGACGACTCTGCGTCTCTTCAG
The DNA here is from genome assembly GCF_001636635.1 of Paenibacillus sp. O199. NCBI lineage: Bacteria > Bacillati > Bacillota > Bacilli > Caryophanales > Paenibacillaceae > Paenibacillus > Paenibacillus sp. O199. Next base: position 63,304 of record NZ_LGRP01000002.1, on the reverse strand, counting down.
ATCGACCAACGCCCAAGCTGTACGAGCCTCAGCCAGATGTGTTCCCTCTCGATCTGTAAGGATATAATCCCTTAACCATGTCACACCTTTATTTTCTTTATGCCACGTCTGCAAGGATACTTCTTCTTCCAATCGGGCTGGGCGCATGATTGTGACATCTGTCGTTAATAGCATCCAGCCCAATCCCTGATTCAGTATCTGCGATACGGTAACTCCCATACCTGCTAAATCACGGTCTGCTGCCAGCTGCATATGCTTCAGTAAAGCAGATGCACGACATTGTGATCTGTAATCGGCATCGGCTGATCCAATTCGGTAATCAAGCTTGAATGGTTGTTCTGATTGCATTGAGTAACCTCCTCAGGCTGTGCAGCATGTAAAATTTTTGATCCATAACACTACATTAATCAAACGATCGATGTAATCGACTACGGTACAGATCAGGTGCACACCCTACACTTTGTTTGAACATTCGACTGAAATGGGATAAACGTTTGAACCCGGCCAACCGGCTGGCCTCTGTCACACTGATATCCGGCTGGAACTGGAATAACAGCTTGGCCTGATTAATGCGACGGTCATACACATATTTAAATATGGTACTACCCGTCATTTCTTTAAACAATCCGGCCAGATAAGGCTTGGACAGATGAAGCTCACTTGCCAGATCATCCAGCCCAATGTCCTCCATATAATGAGTTTCGACATAAGCAATGATATGCTGTACATGCCGCTCCTTCTCGGAAGAGGGAAGGTGGTCCTCGACCCTGCCTCGGCAGATTCCAGCTATAACATACAGCAGGTCACATAAACGAACGTTCATGCGTTCCTCTTTGAAATCCCCCGGATTCACGGTAAGCTGATGCAGACTCAACAGCAAGGCTTCGAATTCGGAGCGAATATTGCCTGTCAGATTGATCCGGCAGTTTCTCAGTTCTTCGAACGGCTTTAACACTTCGCTCACCCGGTCCGGGTGCAGACTGCTGCGGATGGCCGAGGGATCAAAGTGCAGCGTCGTTCGCACATAAGGTTTGCCTGGCATTGGATGTGGCCGATGAAGGGTCATGCCATGCATCAGGACCAGGTCACCCGGTTCAAGGTTGTAGACTCGATCTCCAATCAGATAGGTGCATTCGCCATCATGAAAATAGTACACCTCATATTGTGGATGCGAATGAAATCCGTCCGATGCTCCAGGGTCGTACGTGCTGGTGGAGCGATAGCTATATTCCAATGGACCACTAAATTGCATTACACTTGGCACGTTCAAGTACCTCCTGTTCTGGAGAGGTTTCTTACCATTTTACCCGTTTCACATCATGTCGGATAGTACTGGATAGACTTTTGAAATATAGAAGGCCATGCACATATCCGTTTGTTTGCACGGTACGTGTCATGGCCTTTTAGGAATGTGAAAGATAAATTACAGTAGCTGTTCAATACTCGCCTGGATCTCGTCAATCGAATCAACAGGTTCAAAACGTTTAACCACATGCCCTTCGGCATCAATCAGAAACTTAGTAAAGTTCCACTTGATCGCATCACCATGCAACCATTCCGGTGCTTTGTCCGCCACCATCAGCTTTAGCAGTTTCGCTTGCACATCTGACTCATCAAAGCCTGCAAAAGGTCCCGACTTTTTCAAAAAGTCAAACAGCGGATGCGCCGCTTCTCCATTGACATCCATTTTGGAGAACATGGGGAATTTCACGCCATAGTTAATCTGACAAAAGGTCTCCGCCTCTTCGCTGCTTCCCGGTTCTTGCTCCGCAAACTGATTACACGGGAAACCTATGATCTGAAGCCCTTGCTCTTTATATCGATCATAAAGCTTCTGCATGTCGTCGAACTGATGTGTGTACTTACACTTGCTCGCTGTATTTACGATCAGTACAGGTTTTCCTTCGTATTGATAGAGTGGGAAACGTTCTCCACTCGTTTTGGTTACGCTAAAGTCATAGATGGTTGGCATAAGATTGGTGCACCTCGCGATGTTATGTAGTTATACAGACTCATATGAATTTCTATTATATACGAAATAGAAGATTCTGTATCGTAAAAAAGCCTATAACTACTGCAACGCTGCGAACAAATCAATCTCATTATCGGGATGTTCAGGTTGATATCGTTCATCCCAAATTTCAAAATCATAGTCCTTCAGTTCATATCCCGTTTCACCAATCCATTGAGCGTATAAATAATCATATGTAGCATCAAGCTCCGATTCAAGCCCTTTGTGTGTGCAAGTCACATATTGGCTTTCCTTGAATGCGTGAAGAATCATGTCAGGTGGGGCAGCGCTGTCTGCGAGCACCTCATGACCAATCAGATGTGTAAACACATCCTCCTTGGGATTAAAATCTGCGTCCATAGGATAAATCTGCATCAATATGACATTGTCATTTTTCCGATGCTGAATCTCCTCTTTTCTTTTGAGCAGTTGTTCATGATGGATCTTGCCAAGACCCGATTCAAATGCTTCAACCGTGGCTTCAATTTTATAACCTACCACCTGAAAAGCAGGCAAATTTACAACTTTAGCTTCCATATATAATCCCCATCCTTTTGCAACATGTCTTAAGCGCCTTATAATTTCGTACCATCACATCATACCGAAAAGTAATCGCGCTCTAAACTTTCGTTGCGTTACTGAATCTATGTATTCCAAATTCTTAGAAATCCGATGTAAGTATTGCCTCTCTCAGTAGGTACAGATTTGGAGTAAATCTGAGTTCAATTCCTTTCTCAAATAATCTCTGTATTAAACCATCCATATGATCTACATGTAGAGGCTTAGTAACCTGATAAGAAATGTAGTATCCCGCCATTGGATCAAAGCGTTCAAAATTGATGTCACTGAAATGGTACCTGTATATAACCTGATTCATAATCCTCGGATACCATGAACTTTCAACCGTAACGATGATATCCGCATTAGAATGTTTAAAAAACTTATCATTATTCTCATCACTTATCGTGTCAGTCTTCTTACAAATGATTCTTGGACAATCTCTTGGAAAGTAATATGAATATTCATGCTCTTCATCAATGGCCCACACCACTGCTGGAAATTCAGCTCTGTTTTGTTTCTCTCTTGGAATAAAAACTTGGATATCTGAGAACTCGCTAAAATGATAAAGCATACAAGCACCTCTCATCATTTAGTTACACTTATGTCCTCGAAAAATGCTATTTCATTTCAAAAAGCATTCCACTTCCCGTCACATAAAACAACAGAGGTCTCGATTTGTCTTTCGGGGACGTTCCAGTATCTAGTTAATAACTGCTTCTTCTCATCCGATGAAACTAGGGTAAAACCATTTTTCAAATAGAATTTTATAGCCCATTCTGCGGAATCCCAGGTTCCTATTAATATCGGTTTATCGGTTGATGCCACCAGATGAGCCAGCAGCTTTGTGCCTATTCCGCTCCCCCGTTGGTGAGTTCTTACATATGCGTGCCTGATTAAAGCAACATCACCTTTATCCTGAATTCCCATAACGCCCCATAATCTATTATTTTCTTCAAAGCCCCAGAATACGACGCCATCACGAATTTCCTGATTCAATTCTTGCAATGGCATATAGGGTTCATGATAGCGATCCTCAGGAATTACACCTTGGTATGCCTTTGCTGCATCATTAATGATCTCAACCATTGCATCTGCGTCCATACTGTTGCACAATCTGATCATGGAATAAACCTCCTGAAGGTTATAGTCTATTAATTGAACTACCGTAATGGATATACCAATTCAATAGGTTCATTAATTAATTCCTCTTTGAAAATATAATTATGATCTGCTCCCACAACACATAAAATTTTCTTACCCGGATTCGAATGATACGTGTTCTTCACACGTTGAATCATGATCTGATTTCGTACGATCCATCTAAAGTTATTTGCTTTTGGATTAATCTGATCCAACCATTCATATTTTTGTTTGGTCATAGTATCAAACGCAACCGAATTAAAGGGAATCGTTCCAACGTCATGTGTATTCATTTGTTTAGCAAACCATTCATCATCGATCTTCTCCAACGCTTTACGCTCCTCTTCTGAGAAGCTGTTCAATGGATCAAAATCATTCCAGACATCTAACTCAAACCAGTCAATAGGCACAAACTCTATATTCCGTTCTTCACATAATGGAAAGATAAGCTCCCAATACTCACTGGCTGGCTCACCCCAATATCCCTTATCCTGTTTATCCTTGATATACTTCATCCAACTCTGGGGATGCACTTCACCGCAGATAATATCCGGGTTGAATTCTGTAATCAGATCCTCATACAAGGTAAGAGAACTATTATATTTTTCTCTTAATTCTTGATTATGAATTGTCCCCAATATTCCAACGACCGTCATATCATTTCTCCTTTATATATGTTATATGATATTTTTGAGATTCCTATGTAAGTCTATAATCTTTTCTTCAGGAAGTACTGAATAATTCCTTCCGGGTATTCATCTATCATTCCAAACACTTCATAACCCATCTTCTTGTAAAATTCAGGAGACTGATAAGAAAATGTACTTGTATGTGAAAGTTTGCAGCCCTCACTAACAGCAATGCTTTCTGCTTGCATGATTAATGATTTCCCATACCCATTTTCTCTGTATTCTTCATCAATCCAAAAGTTATCAATATATAAAGTATAGCAGTACGTAGCACAGAAGATCCCACCTACTGCTTTGCCAGTCTTATCCCTTAGAAACAAATTGATGCTTTTGCCAGGTTTCTTTAACAGACCCTTTGTTTCTCTTAGATTGTATTGATACAGATTACTACAGACAGCATGGTAATCCTGTTCATGATCTTCAAATACAATTTTCAATTCAGCGTTAACAGCAGGGTTATTCATTTTCAACATCCTCACGATTTCATAGTATTTGTCTTCACCTCTTCAATAAGAGCCTAGCTCCAACGTTATTTGAGTTTAAATGATCTGTATATAAAGAAACCTATGGAACTAAATAAAACGATAATGAATATGACAACGGGCAACCAATTATGATGAGTGACTTTATCCGCACTTGAAAACTCAATAATCATCCAACTGATATAAATAAAAAATATAGATATCTCCGTCTTCATCAGATTAATCATGAGCCGTGCATTTTTATATTGTCTCTCCGCATTCTCCATATTCAAATTGAGGTAATTATACGTATGAGGATACTTCTCCAGTTGCGAAAGTCCAATCCATAAAATAAGCCCAATGACTAAGGGCAGCCATACTCCCCACTTTCCTCCCCAGCCATCAGGCTCCCCCTTCATATTAAAATGAATCGGTATCTGATCCGGTAAGGTCATCCATTGTTGCAAGCAGTATATAATGCCAATAATAAATAAAATGATGGTTGTGATATCTAAAGTTTTTTCCAGTAACGTTTTTGGGATTGTTATCTTCGGACGATCTTTGATTTCCAATTTCCTACCTCTTCTCCATTTACACACCGTATGATTACATGTTAACAATTATCAACCTCTTTTTCCAATGATTTCTGAGTATCCTTGAGGAATGAAAGCATAAGCAAAAAAGGCCGCCTTTGCAGGCAGCCTTTACTTAATATAACCTTATTTACGAACGGAGAGAATGAACTTCTCCAGCGATTCTGTATTGGTAATGCTGTGATTACATCCTTGGTTCTCCATGCATACGTATTGACCAATCGCAGAATAATTATCCGGTAAAGCGTTCTTGGTCTTGACCGTGAAGAATGCAAGCTCTTGATGCCGATTACAGAATAGGCAGTACCCCTTCTTGTGTGTCGGCGTTATTCTTCCCTCAATACCGATAAACTGTCCTTCGAACGGATATACAACGAATAATTTGTTCGTCGCAATATCTACCCAGCTCAGGTACGTTACATATCGAAAATCAATGGATGGTAGATCAGGCATTTTCATCTTTTTGTTCTTCGGAAATAACTTCTGAATTTGTTTCAACGTAATCGATGGATACAACTCCAGATATGGTTCCAATGCTTTCATATACCGTTGAAAATCGTCTGTTGTCTCCAGCGACGAGATTTGCTCCAGCATTTGCTGCTGGTTCTCTGTCAGATCCGTAAATGCTTCAACGATGTTTGTTGCAGCACTGTATCTAACAGTCTCCAGGACCCTGCGATCCGCGGCGGATTGCACGGTTTTGCGAACAAATTCCGCTTGTTTTTTAATCAAATTATATTGGTGGTTTCTAATAAATGGTGTACTCATAGCTTTCAGCTCCTTATTTTTCATAGAAAAAAATCAATAAGGGTAAAGCCTGTTATTAGAAACGATAAAATTAAGTATGGGCGAAAGAATCTAAGCTATCGCGCCCCACGCAAAGTATCGCCCCCGATCAGGCTTTGCATGAGTTATTTCTAGCTAACGAGCAATTCAGCATTGCCATCTGAGTAACCCCCAATCAAATATCATGCGAAAAGTATATCAGAGAACTTCACATGGATCAATTGAAATGGATTTTCATGGATCTTCTTTTATTCCGTTGCTTTTAATTGTAATATCTGATCATTCACGAATCCTTGTAAGAAGAAAAGCTCATTGTCATTGGCTGTTCGATTATTGGCTGCTTCAAAACGCTCGATTGCTTCCTCTAATGATGTGGATTTCACAACATCATTGGCTGAGATGAGCTCTCTCCAAAACGTATCCATCTCCTCCACGTCACAGATCGACTCATGACCAAGCAAGAAATGAACGGCATCATATTGCTGAATGTCCTCAATCATAGGCAATAACTTGTCTTGCTTAATATGATATAACGAATTGGTAGTTGTATTGTAAGCACTATCGCCCAGAAAAATGACCTTTTCATCCGGAATATATACAATGGTTGAATCATCGGTATGGGTGCTACGAATGGTTTCAAGCACACAAACTTTATTGCCCAAGTCCAGATGGAGTGACTTTTCAAAAATAATATCCGGAGGACATAACTGAAATGTGTCTCTCTCCGGTATTTCATTTTGTATCGTCTCCATACAATGTGAAGTCATCTTCTTGGAATCCACATACTCCTGTAGAGAGCGATCATCATAAGAATAGTTCCGCCAATCATTCATCTTTTGGCTAGTTAGACTATTCATAATAATTGTAGCTCCGTATTCATTCATTCCTAAAAAATGATCCCAATGGGCATGAGAAATGACCACATATTTAACGGGCGGAACGTTTAACTTCTCTATTTCATGTAAGAAATCCCTGGCATGTTGAACCGAATTTCCACCGTCAACGACAAGGCTATATTTATCACCGCAAACTAACCCCAATGTTGGTCTTTCTTTATCATTTTGGTTAGATAGATAATAGATCGTTTCACTTAATTGATTTAGCATGTTCATTCTCCTCTATGATAAATTCTTGATCCATAAGAGAGAAAATCTGCATGCTTATTTAAATCAACATTTAGATTTTCTCATTTTATTTGTTTACCAACGGAATCACCTCCTTTGTTTTTCACATGAACTGAATGTTCCTCATCTCATCAGACGCTCTTTCGATGTTATAAGTTCGGCTTTTTTCTATGCGCTGTTAGCTGTTCAAAGGCAAATGCAATACGAATCAGCACTGATTCACTAAAAGCTTTACCAGCAAACGTTATTCCGAATGGCCTTCCACTCTCCTTATATCCTGCAGGTACAGCAATTGATGGATACCCGGCTCTTGCACAAAGATCAGCACCAACGTAAGAGGGGAAAACAATGGCGTCCAGTCCAAAGTTATGTAAAGCATAATCAATGCCATTATTTTGCGAATGATATAGATCCGTTATTAACTCCAAGATGTAATTCGAATTATTTAATGGATTATTCAACTGTTCTCTATATTCGAGATGGTTTTGCCCATATTTTAAAGCCCTTTCTGCATTTTGCTTGTTCCATTCGATTAATTCACTGAGGGTATGAACAGGTAAATGCGATGGAAGACTTTGCAGATAATGTTCAACGCTATGCCTAAATTCATAATTCAACTTGTTCCACTCCCACTTCCGGTCAAACGATGGGATGTCTATATCTTCAATAATATTAGCCCCAGCTTCTTTGATCTGGGTTACAACGTTCTCCAATAGAACTTCATCATATTCTTCGTTATCACGATATCGTGTAAGGGGGGCTTTTCTGAAGATGCCTATGTTTGCATTTTTCAACCCATTGAGGTCTAAACATGTTGTGTAGTCTATTGTAGAATACGGATTTTTCCAAGTAGCAGGGTCAGCCTCGTCTTTTCCTGAAAGTATTCCTAGTAGGATTGCTGCATCAGTTACAGTCCTTGCCATTGGACCAGCAGTATCTTGCGAGTGTGAGAACGGTATTATTCCAGCACGACTTACTAAACCTACAGTTGGCTTGATACCAACAATAGAGTTCTGAATGGATGGACTTAATATGGAACCAGATGTTTCCGTACCTACGGCAACCATCGTAAAGTTAGCAGCTACCGCAGCAGCGGAACCCGTGCTTGAACCCCCTGCAAAAAAATCGCCATAAGGATTCAAAACTTGTCCACCTCTAGCGCTGTATCCTGCCCACATATCCGAAGACATGCCATTTGCCCATTCTGTCATATTAGTTTTTCCAAGTATGATTGCCCCAGCTTCCCTCAGTTTAGTAACAAGAAAAGAATCTTTAGAACTAATATGGGTTTCCAAAGCCAGTGCTCCAGCAGTTGTATGCATTTTGTCGTTGGTTTCTATGTTATCTTTCAACAGAACCGGGATCCCGTGTAGAAGTCCTCTGGGTCCCACTGATTTCCTTTCAGCATCCAAGGCCTCTGCAATAAAAATCGCATCCGGGTTTATTTCCAAAACAGAATTGATCTTTGGCCCATTTTGGTCATATTGAGCAATACGATATAAGTAATACAGAACCAGGTCTCTTGAGCAAAGCTCTCCCTTTTCCAGGGCAGCCTGTATTTCAAAAATCGTGTTTCCTTCAACATTAACATGGCTCAGTTCAGATAAATTTTCCATACCCTCACCTCTTCTTTGTGCCTCAACTTATCACCACAACGCTTTTTCAATGTTCTTTAGTAAGCTTCTTGATACCATCTTCGAAGTTGATTAATGTGAGCTTGATGATAACGACTGTGGTCAGCGATATGCCACATACCCCAGCGTACGGTTGCTTGCTTCTCATTTTCATGCCCAAAAGTGACAATCCTCGCTAGATCATCATCCGTTAATTGTGTACACGCGTCCTTCAACATGGTTATGACACCTTCATATGTCGACATAAGTGTACTCAAAGATATTCCTTGAACCATCGGAAGACTGCCATTTTCATCAATCATAGGGCCATGTTGCTCTTTTAAGTTTTGAGGAAGTGGTAATCCCTTTATTCGATAAGCCCAATTCAGATCGACGTAGGTGATATGTTTTATTAATTGAGCGGTACTATTGAAGTTGTTATTAGGTCCTTTATAATCTATTTCTTCTTGCGACATACCTTCCGTGATTCGTTGGAGTCGTTGGCTGTTTTCTATAACCGCAGCAAATAACAACCCAACAACAGGTGACATATTGGCTTCGCCTTTTAAATCATAAAGCACCCTAACGCCTCCTTGAGGTTGTCTTCATCGTTCTTCCCTTAGAATCTCCTTGATTTCTCTTAATTCTTGCAATATTTCTTTGGTGTACTGATTACTCTTGGAATTATCCATTCCGATTTTCACAACAAAAATACCAAAAAACAAAGACACTACCAACATTAATATAGTCCCAATAATAACCATCCTTTCCTCAAGCAACAGAAACCCGAGAGATTAGAAACAGCGATGCTGCCCCATTCCAAAAGATCCACTCGGGTTAATAGTTGATTAATTTAACTGTGACTACTCATGTACTGGAACATACATCGTTTGTATCTCTTGAACGCCAGGAACAAATCCAAGATTAAAATAAACTGATTCGGCATCATTGCCTTCCATGACATATAACCTTAGAACTGAATACTTGTCTTTAAGAGAAGTCAGTGCTCTTTGCAGCATGCGTGTAGCTAGTCCTTTTCCTCTGTAAGCAGAGTTGACTCCGATGCTATATACTGCTGCTTGATTATCCTGCAAACATAGGCGACAGTTGGCTATGAGCTGTCCAGTAACCTTATCATATACAAGCGTAGAAGCTTGAGTTAGGTTCTCATTGGTAAAATAGATTTCTTCGTTCGGGATAAAGTCTTCAAGGGATGTTTTCTTGCTGCGTAAGGCTTCAAAACCTCCTACAAAGCTGTCAAAGTCACACTGAGCGATTTCATCTTCATTAATGTATTGCTTAGCACCTGTTTCATTCTCGATAATTTCGGGGCTCTTAACTATAAAATCATGATCCCAATGCACATTGAAATGATCTGTCGGGCGCTGCATCCAGCGACATCTGAACTCATCTGGCCAGAATCCAGCCCTCGTAAATAAATGTACTTGATCGGGGAGAATTTCATATATCTTGATACGTTGCGTTGCATCAGACCATTTTATGAGTATTCTTTTAAGAAGTTTCAGTACCTCAAATGAATCATTGAATGGGGGCATAAAGAATAGATGATATAACGTATTGGGTGCCATCCTTACCCCACCGATTTTTGACTCTCCTTTATAAATCCAAAAAGAGTTATTCCGCGAAACATTGAAGTAGCCTTCCTCTCTAAAAAATCCAGTATAGGCCATATTATAATAGACTGAACAATACAGTCCCCATTCTTCGGGCTCAGCCTTTTGAATGGAATATTCATTTGATAAATCATAAGAATTAAGTTCCTCAGACCAATTATTTAATTCCATGCGTCATTCCTCCTCATCAATGCTAACTATCTACAAAATATTTAAGGCATGTGTTATCTGAACATTTCTAGTCCCCTCCTTAAATAACATGTCCTTTACTATTTACTTGATCAATTCCATCATTAATCTTATTTTTCAGCAGCTCATGAAACTTATTTTCTTCCTTCTTTAAATGCTCCTCAAGGAAAGCAGAGATATACTTATTAATAGTGGAATGCTTGTGTTCTATCCCATCTTCGTTGTAATGTATCGGGATATCGCTAAAAGTCATATGATGAGCACCGTTTAATTTAATAAATGGACTATTCAGATCACTCGAGTTAAACAAAGACTCATACCCAGTCAGCAACAAAGGCAATAGGTCTGGAGAGATTTCATTTTCCAGTTCTTCAAACGAGCATTTCTCTTGCCGAGCTACCAATAACGGAACAGATACTCCCTCTTCCTTTTTCGTCGTCATTAAATGGAAACTAGGATCTAATAGAATGCTAGCCTTAATTCTCTTTTCTCTTTTAAGCAATTCATAAGCAGCAGCCCCACCTAATGAATGACCAATGATCCCCATTTCATTCACATCGACTATGGCCCTAAGATCCTTATCTGAATCCAAGACCTTATCTACGTTTTTCATAACCAAACTCATATCTTCTACTCTAAGCTTCAATAATTGTTTCCAAGAATGAATATCTAAACTTTCTATTTCGGATATCTCTTTGGATTGCTGGACAAAACGTCTGTCAGGAAAAATGGAAAATATAGATTCATGAGTGGCTCCTATAGTAATGACAACAAATCCGCACCCCACTAAATGTTCTACACAAAAGGAATACATATCTCTAACTACACCAAAAGCCGGGGCTACAAAAATAATGGGACAGTTTTTAGCCGTAATATCAACACTCTCATCATTATGTATTTTTGTATCCAGATTACAAATATAATCCCTATCCACTCCCATACTTGAGAGCATATCAACAGCGGAAGAGATATTAGGTTCAAATAACGAAATATACTTCGACTCATGCTCCACTGGATTGGAAGGATAGTATATACTAATGAGCACTTCTCTGGTTTCCTTACTTATCGGATCAATACGTGATTCATCCTTTAAAACAAAAACCTTTTTTCCAACAGTCATTGCATTCACCCTTATAATATTTGTAGATTGACTTGAATGTATGATTCCATAACTTCATTGATTAGCCTTAAATTCATTTTATAATTAATTCTTCAGGCATTATCCAAAATTGATTTGTTTCATTATTAAGTTTTAAGTGAATTGTTTTTTGTTCACCTTTCTTCAAGCGTTTGTAGCTTGTGCCCATACTGAAGATACTTCTTCCTGGGGTCCATTGCAGTCCACTCACTTGTATATTATGATGCACTACTAAATACTCATTAGCTTCAATTTCACTTCCCTCAACAAGATTACTGGAGGTATTGTTAAATAAGATGTTTACAATTTTTATCTTGGTAGAGACTCTGTCTCCTAGTATATTTTGTTTACCTGTTCCTTCAACTAAAACTTCCACATCAGCTTGGGATGAAACGAAATCATAATTGCCTAATTCTTGACTCGTTCGATCAAGCACTATATATTGATTCAATATTAAATATACACCAATGATTCCAGATACAATGAGTGATAAAGCAACTACTATTTTCCGCTTTTTCGTCACCGAACCTACCTCCAAGACTTATCGATTTACTAGAAGCCCTACCATAATAGATTTAAGCGATTTCAAGATAATACCCAGTGGTTCTTTCTTATTGGATCTTCTTTCTCATATACAAAGCTATTTCTTCGTTTTGGCTATGATTATTTGAATATAGTGATACATCAATTCCTTCAATTTGATAACCACATTGCATGTAAAAATGAATGGCTGGAACGTTCGTATTCTGGGTTTCTAACGTGATCGCTCTGAAGCCTTGTTCCTGGGCAATCTCATTCAATTTATTGATCAACAATCTTCCATATCCTTTTCTTATGTATTTTTCATTAACCTGAAGATGCCATATCATCAGCGTATTATTCCAAGTTTGTGGTTCACAAATTGCGAGCGCTATGATTTTCCCATCTATATATATTCCATAAGAAAATCCCAGTTGTATGATTTCTTCATATCGTTCCAAATCATCTGTGCTGTTCAATTCTTCTTTTTCGTAGATGTCATCTAGATTTATTAACGTTAAAAGCATACTAAAGGAACCTTGTGTCTCCTGTTTGGTAAGCTCATATTTTTGAGTGGATTTATATCCAAAGCTTCCAAGTTGAAGCCAATCATCATTGGATAGATTCTGTACTTTTTTGATCTCCATTACTTCACCCCAGAAATAATATACTTTGCGACTTGTTTATAAGGTTATTGAATTCTTGCTTATATCTCTTCTTTCGACCTTAATTTCCATATTCCTGCATCCTTACTTATTGTTTCCTATCCACAAAATTATGGACTGTCAAAGAAAATAATAATAATCCCGACAGGACAAACCTGGCGGGATTTCGTTTGAATAGATATCGAAAGACGTTTTTAGTTATTACGTAGCAACCACATGCTTCATCTCTTCACTTGCCATAAAGTCAGAACAATTCACGTAATACAAATCATAAATTTGTTCCGTATTGTTTATCAACTTATACACTTCGTGGTATATATCAGTGGCTAATTTGACACAAGGCAATTTCCCAACCGCTTTCTTGGATCGAATGTTTTGTTTTCGAATTTTAAGAAAGACTGTTTCAATTTCACGTTGAAGAAACAACTCAGCGAAAAAGGCTTCCTTTGCTCGTTGATTGTAACCTTTTCCGAAATAAGGGGCTCCAATCCATGTCGCAAGAAAACCTGTCTTATGTTCCATGTGATATAAATCAATGGTTCCGATGGGATGTCCCAGCTCATTAAGGATCGTTCTGGAAATACATGTGTTTTGCTCTTCTTCATCAATCACCTGTTTAGTTGCAAATAAATATTCCTCATAAGATCGGCACTTATGACGAACGTATGGAAAAACAGCGGGGTCCACCATCAAATCATACAGTGAGTGGCATTCGTGCAAGTCTCGTTTTTTCAACATTTAAACGACCACCTAGTCCTTTTAGTTCGCTGAGTCAAACAAACTAAGTATATAAAAGGACGTGTGGAATTTAATGAATTCTATATTGCTTTTATGTAAAATTCATCATAGAAATGTTTTCCAGATTACTTGACTGAACGTAACGAATATCGCCTGTTTACTGTGTGATTTTTGGAATCATTGACCCATCGAAACAACCTCACTATCATCGGTTTAGCTGGTCCACTCATCTTCGCTAACATCATTTCATGCCCATGGATAAATTTTTTGGTTCGAGGAAACATTAATCATACTACTTATCCTTGGGAGTGATGTTATGCTGTACCTTATCAGCTTTGTGCTCATGTTTGCTGGCTTAGCCTGTATCAACATTATTTTTTCATATCAAAGCAAGCATATTGACACTCAGTTCTGGTCCACATTTAAATTCCATCTTTGGATGCTGCCTTTATTTCTAGCCGCTAATCTGAGCGTAGGATACGGCGTCAAGTTTGGAATGAAAGCTGTCAGTCAACTGGGCTATGTCCTGGTCATTGCCAAATGCATAGAAGTGCTCATCTCCATATGGATGGGATACTGGTTCATGAAGGAAGTTCCTTCTTGGAAAACGTGGATTGGACTTGTGGTCATCATCATCGGTGTTGTACTGGTTAAGCAGAAGTAGGAGTAAGTTAAAATGCTTTTTAAAAAACGAATCGATATACAATTTCATCATCATATACTTCTCCGGTCTCTGAAAAACCCATTTTATCATAAAGCTTCCTGGCAACTTCATTCTCTGCACATACCGTTAAATTCAAACACTTGCTATGGACATAGTTCTCTTTTATATAGCTAATTACTGCATCTATCGCTGCTCTTCCATATCCTTTACCTTGATAGCTTACATCGATCATAAAACCATTCAACCAATAGGACCAAGCTGTTGTTTCATCGACTGTGATCATGACAAAACCAACTAAGCTATCCTCCGTGTTATATATGCAAAATGGCATATACTTGTACTCATCCCCATCTGGAAGAATGTGCACCTTCGCTAGGGACACGGCTACTGATGGAACATAATGATTTTGATTGGCTTGAACTTGTAAGTTTAATGCATCTTTCCAGTTCTCTCTTGTAGTAGGTATTAATCTGATCACAATATATCACTCGTTTCGTTTCGTTTTTTTATTTCAATTAACCCCAGTCACCAAAATGTTTCTCAAGGAACCTTACTTCCTTCTCATAATGAGCCAAATGACCCTCTTCCACCATTTTGATAAAAGCTGTTTCTCCAGACACCGCCCGATCAGATAGTGTGGTACACATGAAATGAATTCGAGAAATCACCCATTCCTTCAGATCTGTCGGCACATCCATACCATAAGCGTTAAAAAATAACGCTATACGTCTTTTCCGCTCAGATGCATGATCCTGTTTATTATATGGACCAACTTCTCTTTCATCTTTACCCGGTGAAAAACCTGCTAATGGGACAGAGGTATACAAGCTGTAAACAATATCCCATAGACGCGGACCAGGCCCTGCCATGTCAAAATCAATGATTCCTACAGGAAGCCGATCTTTAAACACAACGTTATACAATGCAAAATCGTTATGGCAGACTACTTCTTCCTTTGAAGATACCTTTGGGCAGTTATTTAAAGAAACCGTAGATGAAACAAAATCCATTGTAGCATCATGATAGCTTTTTAAAAGCCTCGCTACTTTGTCTAAGGTCTCATCAGACCACATATAACTTTCAATCTCAGGATAGTCATTTCCCGAAACCACACCATTCAGGTAAGAAAGGATTTCTCTGTCCTGCTCATCTACTCCCAAATATCTAGGGGAATGCGCATAGCCCACCTTTTCAAGGTGCTTAAGCAATTCATATACATACGGATTCGGTATAGCGTCACGACGAACTGTGCTACCTACTTTTACAACCTTATTCACATTGCCTCCGTTTAGGGCTTCTTCGTACTCAGGCAAAATGAACCCCTCCTAAGATCTGTTTTGTGTGTACCTATTTGTTTTATCCTTTCTGGGATTCCCAGGGAATCCAGCAATCAATAACACAAATCCGACGAAAAATAAGAAATATACGAGAAAACCCGTGAAACCATTATCACTTGCTGGGATTATCTCGCGTGTTTTCCCACCTGAAGCGTAACCCGCTTCCACTATGGCTGTAGATATTCTCACGGAAATTCTATCTAAGGTTGAAATAAAAATACTGCTAATCATGAGAACCGCACCCAGGATTTTATTTGTATTGTTCATGAGCTGCCTCCTAATTCAAATTGATTCTTATCTTTCAGTCCATGCTGTTCGGATATATCCCAATTTCATGCCAACATGCTCCATATTTCGATGGCTTTGAGATAAAAATGAACATTGCCCTACCACCAGATTACATTCCTTATTCAAGGCTTCCGTTATTCTTCTATTCAAAAGCTGCTGATGTACACCCTGATTTCTAAACTCAGGTAATGTTGCTGCAAAGGTTAAGGATGCCTTTTGATTTTTAATAAACAGAACACTTACCGCTGCAGGGATGTCATTGACATATGCGATGTAAAATTTCCAACCTGGACGGTGATAAAGAACCTTATTATTCTGGGCGACGTAAGGGATACCGTCATCCGACAAACCGGCCCCCCTGCAATGAATGGTCGCGTATAGCTCGAATTGATCCTCTTCAAGTTCTTGAATTTGGATATGATCTGAGTGATTCTTTTTTTCTTCTGGTTTGATGATCAGAGATGAATGAAATCCCGATGTATACATGCCTAAGTCGGTTAAACGTTTCAAGAAGTTCTGATCCACCACAGATGGAATAACTTCGAACTGAACCTTTCGATCACGCTGTCTATAAAAATCAATGATTGCATCCATGTGTTCCAGATCATTATTTGTTAAGCCCTTCACCGTATTAAACGTGGGCCATGGCATGGTCTTACTGTAGAAACAGACGGCATTTCCAAACTGCTGAATATCAATTCCTTCTGGATTTTTGTCCCGACTCTGTATAGCAAGCATGCGATCTGTCATATAATCGATTTCAGAGAGTTCAATTTCTTTAATTAAATCTATGGATGGAATCAGTCGATTCATGTCTTTACCTCCAAATAAAAGTACGGGAACTCCATTTTAATTCCCATCAAAATAATTCATTACATGGCCTATACTTTACAATGGTTAGATGCTCCCACTCCCTATACAGCTGCTCTTTAGAGAGTATCTTCCACGGGTTGAATATCGTTTGCCCATCTTTATTGAAATATAGTTCTTCTCCCAGATGATATGCTGCATGTTGAATGATCCCATTCTCATCTGTCCATAGGACAACGTCCCCATGATGTAGTTCGTCAGTTAATAACTCCTCGTATTGATACTGTTTTAATTTCTCAAGAAACGTTTTTTGATGTACCCATTCATAGATAAACCACTCCTGTTTCCCTTTGGAGATTGCAAACAAAACTGCTGCGAGGCAATTTGCACCTTGGAAACTAGCAAACGAATTGGCATATGGTTTTAGAAAATCAGGTAGCGACTCAGGTGGCTTCTCACATTCCCCTTTATCCCACCATTCGTAAACCAATGTCGTAAGTATCTGTTCTTTATATGATTTGTTCAGCTTCTCCCACATGAAGCGCTGAAGGATAACATGTCCATCAATCAAATAGCTTGCAGGTATTTCCGTCAAATCATGTACAAATGTAACAGGGAAAACAAGCCCTCTTCCACTTTGCACTTGTGCATTTAATAAAAATCGTTTCTTATCTTCAGGAATGGTTTCTATCCATTCTTTATCCGCAATGATTACATAATCAACGTTCTTAATATTCCAGTACTCATAACCATTCACATAATTCACTTGCCTATAAGTGCTGTGGTTATAGAACTCCTCTTTTGGCATTAATAGTACATCGGTAAAGTCAAATTCATAATCAAGATGTTCTTTTGATAGGAAAAACAAATCTTTTTCCGGTACATAACAATCCATCCATGAAAGTAAAACTTTTTTACCCGGTTTAATTATCATTATGTATTCCTCCGCGTTGGGTTTGAATTTTATATTTCCACTTTATTTCTCACTACTCCGTAGTAAATCAGATCCTCATACCGGTCTTCTTTCTTGACATGATCCACCAGTACTCCTTCTTTTATCATGCCAATCTTCTGTATAACTTGTCCGGATGCCGGGTTAGAAGCAAAGTGTCGCGCATATACCTTATGATATTTTTTCACATCAAAAGCGAAGTCTAACATGGCTTTAGCTGCTTCCGTTGCATAACCTTTTCCCCAAAACGGCTGACCTACCCAATAAGATAACTCCCCGTTATCGTAACGTTGTTGATTAGATAATGCTATTGCCCCGTATAAATCACCTGTTTCCCTATCACAAATAGCAAATTCATATAATTTATCCGCATTAAAATTTTCGTTATGTTGCTCTATCCAAGACACTGCACAATCTAATGTATATGGGTAGGGTAATGTGAGTGTGCTCTTATAAATGTTGTAGTCATTACATAGTCTGGTAACGGTTTCAGCATCTGATTTCGTAAATAATCTTAACAGCAGCCTTTCTGTGGTCATCGTTTTAGTGAGATCGTTGTACACCATACTATCCCCGCCTTTTACATGAAAATGGATCATTGCACCTTCAAAATGACCGATTTCTGTTTATTTCAATTTCATTTTATATACGACTTCACCATTCTGATTTTCCAATTCCTGATTAATAAATCCTATCTTCTCATATAAGGCTCTTGCACGTGCATTACTTTTTTCTACGGTTAGTGAGATGATTTGACATTGTGGATGCTTTTCCTGAATACTTTCCAGTATCATATAAAGTGATTGACTTCCTAATCCTTTTCCTTGATAGTCCTTATCTATTTGAAATCCTCCAATCCAATAATTATCCGTACTTGCTGGTGTGTACGATAAATAGAAAAAACCGAAAGCTTTATCGCCTTCACGCAAAAGATATGGATCAAAAGCTGCATCCCACGGCTTCACGTAGGCATATGCTAAAGATTCGATGACCGTCGGTACAAGATTTACTTGCATTTCAAGTAAAGATATCGCGATCGCCTCTTCCCAATTCGTTTTATCGATTGGTTCTATAGTAATTGGGTTCATTCAAATATCCCTTTCGTTTGCCGAATTATATTTCGTTGGAGTAGATTATTGACTTACTTGAATCCATATTGTTTAGCTATGATTCAAGATACCTTCATCCATATGTTATTCAGAGAACTCAACTAAAATGGGATGAGTGCTCTCATCCAATGCTTTGTGAATTCTCTCCTTGAAATTCCCCCAGGTTATCATTTCATTGGCTTGTTCTAATGTAAAGAAACCAACCTCATCACTTTCAATACTTGTAGTTAGAGTTCCTCCAATTGGTTTTCCAGTGAATATATTGTTACATACTCCCCGCGTAGTATTCTGATATAGGCCACAAAACTTAATAAGTTCAATATCAATGCCAGTCTCTTCCTTCACCTCTCGAATAGCAGCTTGTGTGATGGTCTCGCCTTCTTCCACACAGCCTTGAGGCATTTCCCAGCCTCTCCGTCCCTTCATAAGTAAGATTTCATCGTTCTCATTAAGGACAATCACACTTGCAGACACAATAAATTTCATTTAAAGCCCCCCTTTTTATGTTCTAGATTCAATGCTTCCGAGTAAAAGTAATAAGCTCCTTTAATCTAAAGGTCCTCTGCAATTCGATTAGCAATAATAAAGTGCAATCCGTGAACCACAGTTCTTAACTCCCATCTCTACGGACCGTTCCAAATGAAATCTTCATGCTGGCTGCATAAGTCAACCAAGATTCATTAACAAATACTTTGGAAAATGTTAATTCCGCTTCATACTGCGCCTTTGCTTCATTTTGGGTTAAGCCCCGAGTTGATAATCGTTTGGTTACCTCTACTGAATCGCCAGGATCCTGTCCTATACCATCTTCTTTAATTGAGTGATAGAGAATGTTTTTTTGGGTAGAGTCCATGTTTTGATCTAGAAAGTTGACCTTATCACTCATTCTACATTCCACATTCGTTAATCCCAATTGACTCATTAATATAGGTAACCGCATTCCAATATTTCCATCTTTACCTGTACGTATATGATCTTGTTCAAATAATCTCTGTAAAACGCCTAGTTTAATGATTTCACTTTGTTCAACGCCCTCCACATGATAGTTCGCCATACTCCCAATCCAATGAGGTTCAAAACAGATGATTCTTCCACCCTCCAGTACACTTTCAATCATCTTTTGGAGTATTTTCACAGAGTCATCCATATGTAATAAAAAAGCATGACTCAATGCAATGTCATACTTCCTCTTCAAAACAACGTCTTCTATATCCCAAGTAATAAACTCTGTTTCATAGGGAAGTTGGGAGAAGATCGTCTTAGCTTCATTGATTAATGTTTCGCCCTTATCTACTCCAGTGTAGGTTGACCCTTTTGGTAACAAAGGCAGCAGTTTAAGACCCAAATAACCAAACCCACACCCATAATCGATAACGCTTACAGGTTTATCTATCTTCCAAACAAAATGCACTAAAAATTGCAGGTAGTCGTCATTGTAATAAAGCCATCTCGTATTTCTTAGGTATTCAATTTTATTATCCCAATAATATTCAGACATTGGATTATGCTCCTTATAGTTTCTTTTGTAGCAATACTTCTTCCGTTCTCGCATAGTTTGATTTTTCGTATGTCTTTATAGCCATTTCATTTCTTGGGCCTGTCAGGATCTTTACACTGGTAACACCTCGTGCTTTGAGCTCCTCCTCTATAATAGCAATTAACAACGTAGCCAATCCTCTTCTCCGGGCAACTTCGGCAATATACATTTCTGTGATCTCTCCCTGGAGTCCACGATAACAAAAGGATTTAAAATATTGAGCACAAGCGAACCCAACTGCCTGGCCGTCAATTACAGCTAGAGCAATCAACTCATTAGATAAAGCAAGGCTCTCTTTTACTTCCTCCATGTTTGTACCAACGCCATTAAAAGCATCATTGAGCTTAAGAAGGTCCTCTGCATCATTTTCGTTCGCCCATCGTATGTGAATGTTCTCTTCTTTCATCACGTGACCTCCAATAATAACAGTGTACAGAAATTAATGATCCTGATAGGTTTCTTTCAAAAACCTAATGGATTGGTTGATCAATGCTTGTAATACATCTAGATTGATATCTGCAACTTTATTGACGTATACACATGCTTTTCCTGTCGTATGTTTTCCAAAGTCTTTTAATAGATTCTCTCGCTCGGCATCACCTGTCGCAAAATACAAACTGATTTTTGCTTTTCGAGGAGAAAAGCCCACCAGTGGTGCATCACCTTCATGACCAGATTCATATTTATAATGATAGGCGCCGAATCCAATAATACTCGGTCCCCACATCTTTGCTTTATACCCTGTTGTTTCAGAGAAAATATCTAATAGCTGATACGCGTCTTCACGTTTTTTGGGACTATCAACACTTTCAATAAATTCAATGACGCTGTTGTCTGTTTCTTTTGTTTTAAGTTTGTACATTGATAAAATCTCCCTTCATGTCTTCCGTAGCTTTAACGCAGGGAACAGACTTAATATCAGACCAACAATCAGAAACAATATCCATTGTTCGTAACTAATGATTAGAATCAGTTCCCAAAAACTTGCCGGCCCGGAGTTTGGTTCATCATTGTATGGATGGTCAAAAATAGCTGGTAGGACCCCAAGGGCTATAAAAACGATTCCAATGATCAAAGAAAGAAAATAAATAGCTTTCTTCATAGTCATCACATCCTCAAATAATCAGGAAGTCTTATCATGAAGCGTTCACTATTTCTATTAAATTGATATTGTTCATATAATTCATGTGCATCTAATGTTCCGAGTAACCCCATTAAATCTTTAAAGCGATCCGATTGTGTAATCACTTCAATTAGTTTCTTACCAAGTCCTTGGCCCCTAAATTCCTCATGAATAAATACATCACAAAGCCAATACATTGTCGCATCGTCTGTGACAACCCTTGCAAAACCAACTTGAACTTCTTCTTTATAAATTCCAAAACATATTGAAGAATGGATGGACTTTTCAATTTTTTCATCGGATCTCTTATTGGCCCAATAGCTTCTAGATAAGAAACCCTTTACCGCATGAATGTCCATAAGTTCTTTGTTATCACTGATAAGATATTCTCCATATATAAAATCCATCAATCCCAGCTCCTCTCAAAATCCTTGATGATTCAAGCAATACTTAATTCCAGCACGATCAACATCGGAAAAATCTAATGGATTCTCCATAAATAAATCTCAACTGCTCATCAGTTTCAATGTTTTGACCTTTTTTTGATAACCTAAGTCAAGCGTTTTTCATAAATCACAATTGTCATCTTGTCGTTAATTTGTTTCGTATCTCCCTTCTGTCTATATCCTAATTTCTCATAAAGATAACAATTCCTCTGCTCTTCTGAGATTGTAGCCAACTCCCATATTCTCGCAGCGCTATACCTATCTTCAATTATTGAAAATACTTTTTGTGCAATCCCTCTCCCTTGATAGTCGGGTAAAATAAATATAGGGCTTACTCGATAGATTTTATTCTCTTTTTTTACTATTCTAATGGCCCCCACAGGAATATTTGCTTCTCTTATTAGGTAATAATCTGTATAGCTTTGATTTATTCGATCTTCTATTTGTTCTACCGTTTGATTTGCTGGGCTTGTTTCATAGTCTTTATATTTATTTAATAGAGGCATGAATGCTTTTATTTGCATTTCGTGAATGATTGAAGCTTCTTTAAGTCCTGCTTTGGATAATGAGATTTCCATTTCATATCATCCTCCGTTATTAAAGCTAATTTAGTGTTTTGCTTCTATGTTAGTTCCCAACAATACACGTATAATATGCGGTTTCGTTCTTCTTGAATGCATTCTAAATCTTTAACTTCATTTGTATAGTTATTATTTTTTGTTCATCTAAATTCGTTATTCGCATATCAATGGGTTTAAATCCATGCTTGTGATAAAATGCGAGTCCTCTTGAATTCGTGCTATGACATGATAATAATAAGTGTTTAACTTTATAAATCGATTTTGCCTTCATTATCATCGTTTCCAACAAATAATTAGCAGCACCTTTTCCTCTAAAATCCTTCGATACAATAACGTTGCCTAACCAACATACATCATCTTTATAGTCATATAAATTGGCATAAGCTACAACTTGACCTGACTCCTCATTAACAATAACTGTTGGTTCGTATCGATTCTCAAGAAGCTTTAATATCTGATCTGGTGTTAAAGGATATTTAAACCGAGGACTAGTATAAAACAATTCTTCCTTTGACTGAGGAAAAGAACTTATATTTTTCAAATCTTCGTTCATTAGAGATCTATAAGAATAGATAGGTCCCATCTCCTTTTTAGGTCAGACATTTGCTATTACATTCTGTTAATATCAATCGTATTGCCAAATCAGCTGTCCTCTCCTTGTTTTGGCTGCATATATGATTTGACCCGTGTGATAGTGAATTTCTCTTACCATTGCGATCATTAGATTCAAAACCGTTGTTTCATTATTTACTTGACTGAATGTGAGAGGGGGACGATTAATGAAAGGTTGAGACAACAACAAATTTGGGTTGAAACTGAGGTGTTCGAGATATTGAATGATAATATCGAATGATTCCTTGGTCATGTTATAGGCTTCTTCTATCGACATTTTAAGTCCTAATTCAAATTCCTTATCCCTGTCTCTTGAATCAGCAATATCATAAAATATCGTTTCAATTCTTGAGTGAACACAACCTCTTATATGTGCAACGAGATTTGCAATACTATTACTTTCTTGATTTGGTGACCAAGTGATATCTTCTTCTGATAATTGTGAGATCGCTTGGAGAATCCATTTTCTTTCAGATATAAATTTCACTAACATACTTTGAATTACTTCTAATTCAATTTCCATGAGCACACTCCAGTCTATAATTTTTCAGCTAATCTACTAAACAACCGAAAAAGTATTTCCTTTAATTCATTACATCCTTGCGCTGATTTCCTATAATGTTGTTGTTCAGCAAACGGATCAATTGCAACCTCTGCCAATTAGTTCTTCTAATACTCCTCGAACTCCTGCCAGACCTGGATGTGCAAATGCCCTGATATGGGACTATTTGTTATAAGTAGCTACTACTATCTTCAGGATTTAATTATGTGTCCGCTCATCTAACCATCTCTTAGATTCTTCTAACATGCCTAAAGTAATTTGATGATTTACTTTGGAGTACTCAAAAAATTGCACTGAATTATTTAGTTTATTGTTCTGTTCAATGACTTTCATAAAATACTTCTGACTATCAATTGGAATAGTTGTATCTTCTGTTCCATGTAAAATAAGCATCTCTTTATTCTTCATATTCCTTAATTTAGCCGGATCTAGCTTTAAGATTGTATCCTTATCTATTGAAGTCCAAGGTGTTCTTCTATCTCTTTCACAAATAAGTTCTTCAAATCTTTCCCAAGCGCATGAACCATTCATTATTATTGCAGATTTGATACTTATGTTATTTGCATAAACACCTGCAGCTGCAAAACCGCCAGTAGAATTACCGACTACTCCCACTATCTTGTCATGTAAGGTTAATTCAGAAATAAGATCTCCAGCCTCTTCAACCGTCTGAATAACGACCTTCCAAAAATGTTTTTGTATTTCTTTAGGATCAAAATAGTTAAGCTCCCCTCTGGTACCGTGATATGGAATTTCAGGTA
The DNA here is from genome assembly GCF_001636635.1 of Paenibacillus sp. O199. Lineage (NCBI taxonomy): Bacteria > Bacillati > Bacillota > Bacilli > Caryophanales > Paenibacillaceae > Paenibacillus > Paenibacillus sp. O199. The sequence goes on along the minus strand of NZ_LGRP01000002.1, from coordinate 38,661 downwards.
TGATAACCGTGTATCCCCAACCAGAAATCAATGAACCAAAGAAAATGTAATCCTTAATGTTTGAAACCCATCCATGATATAAAATGAGTATCCCTTTAGATTGACAGTTGGGCTTAATCCATATACAAGGGATCCCCGCAATTAGTTGTTCATAATAATTATCCATTAGCTCTCCACTATTCTTTATGTAATTATATATTGAAGAATTCTGTATAAGGAATCCGAGAAGTTAGGTGAGAGCACACGGTCGTGACTTATGATCGCAGAGTATAAAGCGACTGAACCAAGTACCTCACATTTTTTCTCCGGGCGATCCCATAAACTAAAATTCTAGCCGCCCCCAGCATGAATTAATTAAATCCCTTTAGAAATCAATATAAAATGGTTGTAAATCTGGCCTTAAACAATATTCAATTCGTTGTTTAAAGTTCTTCCAAGTCAACTTATTTAATGCTTCTTCTATTGGAAAATATCCTGCCTGTTTCTAGGCTTTCACTAGTTACTATGGGTTCTCCCCCAATCGGTCTTGCTAAAAATAATGTATTCACGATTGAACCCTTCACATTCTGGAATATTCCACAAAATCGAATAATCTCTATATCAATCCCTGATTCTTCTTTTGTCTCCCTGACTGCGGCATCCTGTAAGGTTTCTCCTTCTTCCACTTGCCCTCCAGGCATTTCCCATCCTCTTCTAGGTCCCCGGACTAGTAAAATTTCATTGTTCTCATTCATTACAATCGCTGCCGCTGAAACGATATGCTTAGGTGGATTCATAGATATATCTAGTCCTCTCAGGGGGGATTAGTTTTAAAATGTTATGTAAGGGGTGCCTCATCCACAAATCATCCTACAAAATTGGTTTCCAATGTCCATTCCAATCTTCGTAGCCATTCATTTTTCACTTCTTCATTTGTGTACTTTATCCGATCTAAAACATTAATTACTCTTGAAACTGAGTATACCTTCACTAATTCATTGGTAATCTTAAGATCTGAAAATTTACTATACGCATTAATAAAAATCTCAGACAACTCCCGAGAGAAGTTTGGATAATGTAAATGTACAAACCATATTACCCATGCGACATCTTGCAGTGGATTCCCCCAGCCTGCCCACTCCCAATCAATAATAGATATTAATTTATTAGATAAAATTGCATTATGCGGTCCATAATCTCCATGGATTAAGGTTTTCTCCCCTATAACTGATACATTAAGTATCTGTTTTACTTTTCCCTTTTGATTATTCGGTACATAGTTAAGATCATCAATATCAATATTTATCAGTTCTATGATTGGCAGGTCAGGGTCACCATCTCTCCATTTTAATGAGTGAATATCTTTTGCAAGATGATTTCCAAGCAACTCGTAGATTTCCTTAGCTCTATGAATGTCTCCATCATCAAGAAATCTCTGGCTGTTAATTCCGTGCACATAGTCCATAATAATGTACTGTGAACCGTTGTCTTCAAAATAGTCATGAATCTTTGGCGACACACCTGAATTATTCAATAGGGTTAAACAGTTAATTTCTGTTATCGCATCACGATTAAGACCATTGAAAATCTTTGCTACGACCAGAGGATCTGATCCCTCAAGTAAAATACTGCTGTTGGTGTAACCTCCGGTAAGCTCAGTCAGTGTACTATATTTAAATTTATGTAATAAGATGTCATGCACCACCAAATTCAGCCTTCTTTCTTTATTCTTAGAATCATGACTTTCGGAAAATGTTTTAAAGCGTTTGCATTTTTTCTCATTAGATCTTCGATTTCACGACACATCACTTATTCTTCATCAATATAATTTAAAACATTATTTAAATACATCTCTATAGGTTGTGACGAATCAACAAGCAAACATTGAATATCATTAGGTCTCTTACTTTCATTAATATTTTTTCTAAACTCTTCTTCAGATGTGCCCGAAATCTGACTTATCATCCGTTCTCGATGTTGTAATCTTTTACTTATTTCCTGATAGTCATTCAGGTAACATTCAACGTACTTATAATTAGCATTATACTTCTTACTTAATGACGAACCTCTTTCAATCATCTCAGAATAAAAGCATGGACTATCGAATATTACGTCATAGCCTTGGGAGAGATAAAACTCTATCAGGGCCCAATCAATATTATATGAAGTCATACCTAAAACTTTTAATTCTAAATTACTATCCCCAATGGATTTTAATATGGAAGACTTTGAGATATCATGATCAATAATTATGGCACCTGTTATTTTAGCTATCCGTCTTGAAAGAGTTGACTTACCAGAACCAGGAAATCCCGACATTTGAAGAAAAAACATCTATGAAACCACCTTTCCCTTGGAGATTTCCAATTCATATTTAACTTGCGTTTTACTGTGCCCTTCTATGGTTTCAATCATTTCTTCTATTTCTTTAAATCCACTTTTCTCATAAAATGCCCTTCCTCTATGATTCTCTTTTCCTACCCAGGCAAACAGTTTATTTATTGGGTTTAAAACTTGAATGAATCTCTTAATGAACTCTTTACCTATTCCCATTTTGTGATATTCAGGTCGTATATAGATTCTTAGCAATTCGTATTCTTCTTCATTCACTTGTCTTGTTTGAGCATATCCAACGACTTCGCCATTATATTCAGCTATTAAAAAACTCCGTTTGGCACTTTGAAGCTCTCTCTCGACTGTTCGACTTAAATTCTCAATTGAATATGCTCTACTTAGAAAGTTTTGAATGTAAGCTTCAGAGTATATGCCTTTATAAGTATAATTCCATGTTTCATGAGCTATGGATTGAATGTGTGGGATATCCTCATTTGAAACAAATCTAATTGTAATCATCTGGTTATCCTTCTTTCGATATTAATTAATGAACTTTAAAATCTTGCTTAAGAAATGCATAAATGGCATTATCAACAAATCGATTCTTCCAATAATAATTCCCCTTCAATATGCCTTCTTCTTTGAAGCCGATTTTCTCAAGAACCTTTCTTGATCCCACATTCTCTGGTTCTACAAATGCTTCAATTCGGTTTAAGCCAAGCTTATTGAAGCCATATTCAATTACCTTTTCAACCACCTCAGTCATATAACCTTGATGCCAATATTCTGGTGTTAGTTCATATCCAATGACAGCTTTATAATGATTTTTCATCCATCCATGAAAGCCACATGTTCCAATTACTTTGTTTTCCGACTTCAAAGTGATTCCCCAACGAATAGCTTGACCTGATTCAAATCTTTCATTCCAACTTTGAATTAATTCTTCTGCTTGTTTAATGGTTGTAAAACTCTCCACATCATAAAACTTCGTAACTTCATCCAATGAAAAAGATTGAAATATATCTCTGGAATCATTCTGTGTTAGTTCTCTTAATACAAGCCTTTTTGTTTCTAACTTGGGAAACTGCGACATTTAGTTCTCCTTAATGGTTTAAGTAGTTCACTCAGCATCTCTAGGATTCAAATAAATATAATCCATAGAAACTAGGCATCCATCATGTCCTTTAATCAGCAAATTATATGCACTAAGTACTAACCATATTATTACATATATGAAGTAAATCAAGCAAAAAAAAGCAGATGGTCTCTCATCTGCCCTGAAATATGGAGAAAGCCATGCAGCTGATTTAAAATCCCCCTCCATGCTCTTGATCTTAATTTTCCTCGACTGCCAATCTCCAGTCATTACATCGTATGGTAGTCCCAATAGGGTATTCAAAATCACACTCGCCAATATACGAAAAGCCCAGCTTGTGACAAATGGCATTTGAAGCGGGATTCTTGGTTTTAGGAAAAGCGTGAATGAATTTATGTTTCTTCTTTTCAGAACGGATAGAAGCTATGGCCTTCGCTGTTGCTTCTGTCGCTATTCCTCTACCTTGATATTCCGATAAAACACTCCAGCCTATCTCGTAAATAGATTCTTCTTTCCAGGTCTGATCCCAATACCCTACACTACCCACGACTTCAAGATGCGGAAGCAAGAGGATCTTAAACATTTTCCCTGTTCCATTTTGTGCGATTTCATAATAGCGCTTATGACGAGCTAGGATTTTCTCCTCAGTCTCTGGTCCTCCGAAGTGTACTGTCATCTCAGGCGAATTTAATTGGCGAAGCAAATCTAAATCTCCTTCGTCCCATAGTTCAATTCTTACCTCTGGCGCATTCCTTTGTTCCATCTCACTCACCTCACTGTTTTTATTTGTAACCAAATTTAGAGGAAGAGATTTACTATTCTCAGTTCAATTATACCAGAACATATATTCTTATCCAGTAAAAATTTATCATTATCTTTTAAATGGAATGCCTGATATCTTTTAAGCCAAGTTCACGGTTTATAGATCTTCTATGTACTTACAGACCAAATTTCCAAATGTTTTGATATCCTCAAGATAATCGTACCCCAACGGATTTTGTTCAGTCTGATTATACATTCTTACCGCTACAGCTTTACACTTAGGAATGACAAGACAGGCACATCCAGTGGCACCCAGAGACTGGAAAGAACCGTGTGGAAGTTTATCACCTAATTCTGTAAAAGACCGCGGTTCATCTTGCACAAACCAAAAAAAACCGTTTCTCGGCAATTGTTGTTCCAGATCAGGAGGACTAATTATAGTGGTTGTCTGCTCAAATATTTCTTTAGGAAGTATCTGATTCCCGTTTATAGCTCCCTTATTCAAATGCAGATAACCCCAATATGCTAGTTCCTTTGTGCTCATAAATAAGTTGGCCAGGTTACCTTGATCATCCTTATATTGTTCATTAAGCCATACTAATTTTTCATTATTCTCCTTCCTCCATCCTGTTTGGTTAAAGCCCATAGGTGAGAATAAACGCTCTTCGAGTAATTGTGATACAGGGATTTTATATAATTTCCGAATAATCTCGATTAGCAGATTAACACCAGTATTATTGTACTTCCAGTCGGTTCCTTGAAGAAACAATCTATTATGCAGATCACCTAAACCATGAGTGTGGGTTAACAAATGTCGTATTGTTATATGCCTTAGTACTTCCCTATCTAACTCATTCAAGTAGTCCACAACAAGATCATCTATACTTCTGACCTTACCTTCATGTAATGCAAGACTAATAGCAAATCCTAAAAATGTTTTTCGAACTGAAGCAACATTAAATTGTGATTCCTCATCAACTAATCGACTATGTTTAGAATTGTCATGTACTCCTGAGTACCATTCATTCACGATACGATCATTATGAATAATATATGTCGCAGCAGCGGTAGCAGATATTTTATTCTTTACCTGTAAGACATAATCATTCAGTTCAATGAATGCTTTATTATTTGATATTTTTAGGTTAAGCAATGAAAGGTGCACCCTTCACTGTGTTATTGTTGTTGTTTTTTCTTCATGAAATTTTCAAGTTATTCCCTCGTCTTTGGGTGTAATATTATACTTTCAGATGTCATCATTCTTTCTGGTAAATTAGTTTCTTTAACTTTACGCCCCCATTTTCTTGAGAAAGACCGCCAGTCACATACCATTTCTACTAAATATTTCTTTGGCATTGGTAAGGCTTCTCTAGTATTTTTATTTACTATCCAATACTCCCAGTGGTGTTTATTATGATTTTGATGGTGCAGCCACGCATTCTTCCATCTCAGCTCGGTATCCTCGTCCTTCTGATTTGAATAGAATTTACGTGCATAAGGAAAAAATTCGTGAGGAGAGAATTTAGACATGTCATGGATTACCCCTTGAAGATATAATCCTTCTTGCCAACATTCGATTAGAACGTTTAATTTATGATCCATAACATAAAGAAAATACCGCCAATATACTAGGAGTATAGTTACCATCTCCTTCGGTTTTAAAGTTTCTTACTCAATTTCAAACAATTCTTACAACGTTCTCATATTCAATAATGCTCCTTTTTTATGATTTTACATTTCTTTCACATAACGTTCCCGTATACACCACGTGAGCCGACCTTAAATTCCTTGATTCTTATAATGCATTACAATTTGCTTTGTCCGTTTAAAACCTGACAATTCGTAAAAACCACCCAAATCCTCTGTACAAAACAAACTAATAACGTCAATATCTTTTAACTCATCTAAAAGTCTTTTGACCATTAGTTCTCCTATTCCTTTATTTCTGTACATACTTAATACAACAACATCTTCTACATAAGCCCGATATATTCCGTCTGAAATAGACCTACAGAAACCAACTAATATATCATCTTTCCAAGCTCCTACTGCAACACCACTAACAAGTAGCTGTAATATTCCATTCTCATCTCGGTTAGGCCACCAACCAGCATCTTGATAAAGACCCATTAGTTCAGATTGTAGAATCGGTTTCTCTGTATGTAATTTTAACGTTACCATGAATAACCCCCATAGATAATATTTTTTTGGATCTATTCAGTAATTTCAAAGTTTTCTTGCTTTGATAACGAAGGTTACAGGAAACATCTTCGCTCTTTTTACGAGATCATTATTTTCATCATGCAATTGGATTATTTCCTGATCGGTTTCTTCAATCATTTGTTCAATACCAAACCCTGCTCTCGCTAACGCATTTATATAGGTTGATAGTTTACGATCAGACAAAGTTAGCTCGCCTTGACAAAAATCAGGAGATACCGAATACCAAGATTCATCAAAATAAGACTTGTTAAAAGCCAATCTATTATTCTCTTCAACAACACATTTGTGAATTGGATGAGACCAACTAAAAATAAATATGCCATCTTTTTTTAAATATGAAGCGATCCGACAAAAGGTACCTTCAAGGTCTGTTGTCCAGCCTATGGCGTAAATCGAATAAACAAAATCAAAATAATCCACAGGGATGTTAGATTCTTCTTCCATAGGAGAACAGATCAATTTTGCTGAAAGACCACACGTTGTCAGATGTTGCTTCGCCTTTTCAATTTGATTTTCTGATATATCCATCCCCCATAGCTCAGCTGCTTTACGCTCTCCCTGATATTGCAAAGATTGACCATCTCCACAGCCGATCTCTAACATCTTTTTTCCTGAGACATCGCCAAAAAGTTGGCATTTTTCCTCTGTTACAAATGCTCCATAAAAAGGAAGCACGATTGCTCTTAAAAAGTCATTTCCTTTCGTATCCCAATAGGAGCTGTTTGTTTCATAAACACTATGTTTATTCACCATGATAACCCCCTCAATATAATTTTGTTCGCAGCTCCATTCGTTTACTTAATGCCTCTTCGTAATTGATCTTGCAGCCCCCTGAACTTTTCCGATTAGTTCTGTTATTTCAATTGGGAGGTCCTGAATATTCATGCATTCATCCTTTCTCACAATTCTTCCCCTTTTAAATAGCGTTTCCTACATTTACGAACCCGAGAGGCTTGAGTAAATTTCAAATGTTATGCCAATAGAAAGTATAATGAGAATGCTGTTGAAAGCCTAATGATTTATAAAAAGAACTATCCGAAATAACATATGCTTTTTCAGCACCTAAGGACCGACCTCTTTTCAAGGCTTCTAATACCACTGCTTTTCCAAGCCCCTTCTGCCGATACTCCGGAATTGTACATACAGGTTCAACATAAACATAATCCGTTTTTTGACTGTACCATAAGCCACAATAAGCAACGTATGCCCCGTCTTCATTTTCAGCAACAATATGTAGGAATGAATTCATATTTCTTGCTGACAACATTATTTTTTTCTTATCAATGGTAATTTCATCTTCAGGCACAGGACCTTCGTGATTAAAACCTTTCCATAATAATTTCTGATACTTAAACAAATCATTATTAACATCCATATTCTTTAAAATTACGCCTTTAGGATTTACATAATCAAGGCTAACATTCTGTAGTGTAAGTTCAAGTATGTTTTCAGTCAGATCATTCTCCACAAACTTCTTACTGCGTAATAAATCTAGAGTGTGAGTATCTTTGTCATTCACCACAATCCCAAGGCCATTTTCATTACTGAAAGTAGTAGTGGTATATTCTAATATATCTTTTTCCAATTCTTCAAACCCTGGTTTAGTAGCAAAAAATGCTTCACCAAAATAGTGGTCATAGGTTGCTATCCCTAAAAACAATCTCCATTTCAATCCCCCATAAAATATAAATTTTCCAGTGCAGAATAAAACACTAATGCGCCTTAAACACGTTAAATAAACTATATCTCTTGCTCCCCAAGTTCGGTGGTAAAGATCAATTCGTAACTGAAGGGGACTACTCCGTTTACTTCTTGTAAATTTCTTTACCGTTATTATCGAAAATTGCTAAGTTTTCTACTTCATTAATTTGAGTATTAGGAATCAGATAACCCTTCTTTTCCGTAATCCCTCTTGAATAGGACTTACCATCAGTATAAGTAATAAAAATACGAGCAGCTCCAGAACTTAACATCTTGTTATTAATTATGACTGCTATATATGGATTTCCGTTTCCTACAGTCACAGGATCTGAATAATTTATTCCCCATGATAATTTTTGGTCATATACCTTCCCATGTTGATCTGTATAAAGGGTAATTAATGAGTTTTCGAACAAAATGATTGCTGAGTCCTTAATCCATATACTATCTTGTAAATCTAAACGATGACTATTTACATAATCAGTGATTTGTTCATTGGTTGGGGCGTTATATATTATCTCGTTCTTATTACATCCCATTAATAAGGCTGAAATGAATAATATAAACACTATACATTTTTTCATTTTTCGCTCCTTGTATATATATCCGGCATCTCACATAACGCTCCTGTATTAACGATGTCCGACGAAGTCGAATGTTTTACTGAGCCAGCTTCCCTGAAATTCATTCTGCAGACCAAGGTTCCGTAAGAAGCCGCTGCGTAAACATATTGTTATCTGATTTCGGCTCATATCCTTGACTACAGACAGGACGTCAGGAGGTGCATGATTTTATAATTCACTATAAACAAACTAACATGTCCCGTTATTTAAACAGGCTACCTTATATCGGTAGCCTGACCCGTATTACATATAAAATTAACAAAGGATGCTCATATCATAATTCAAAATGCTCACAAACTAATCTGAATTGTTCTTCTATACCCAAGTCAGGTGTTCTTTCAAGTGTTTTGATATTGTTATTAACGCAGGCATTTCTAATTTCATTGGAGAATTTCACCATTGTTTTGTTGCCATGTTTAATCGTTTCCGCTGGATCTGATGTAAGGTTAATAACATCCAAAATCATCTTATGGTCTTCTCTAAAGTAATATAGCTTTTCTATTTCATCATCAGATGTATAAAGACACATCATTTTTTCTTTAGGAATAAAGGGTAAAATGTGTTCAGGCATTATTCCTAAATCGATAATGATTGGTTTATCCGTTGGCATCTTTAATAAATCAATAACGAAAAATTCCATCATTTCTACAACAATTTCACAAAGCCATGGAAAAGACACATCAGTAGGCCTATTAAACCACTCTTCCCAGTTTAAACCAGGATGGGGATATTGAAGAGCAGGATATTCAGTCGGATTAGTGAATGGTCTATACTTCAAGACATTATCGCTCAATGTTTGAAATCCTAACTCTGCAACAAGTTTCTTTGTCATCGTTGTCTTTCCCGCGCAACAACCACCATTTAACCAATACACATGCTTTAATTGTTCTTTTAAATAATTGTTATTTATTCTCATTTTATTCCTCCTCAATTTTTAATATTGAGGGTGATTACGGATTCTTATCGGTTTTTTATACACACAACAAAACCACATAATATAATCCTCCTTTTCTTATTTATACCTAAATAGTATTCGGCGAATTATAGTTCACTCCTTCATTTACCATTAATCTGTCCGTTAGAGCCACATGACATTGCGGATTGACTTGCTCTCATATCTTTAGACCGTGCAGCTACCATGCGACTTCATAGAATTATTTACAAATTGTACTTTACTTTTATATACTTCATATTCAATATTCCCATATCGACTGATGTCTCTAAGTAACCAATGATCTGCTCAAAAGTAAAAACATTAAGGGCTTCTATCAAAATTTCTTTGTCATAATCCAAATCGTCAAATATATATGGCACAAACTTTTTGACATCTGTAGATTTAACTTCCTCTAAATCCGGTATTGTTGGAATGTGATTAAGCCTGTTTCTTAATTCCTCTTTATATCCATAATGTTCAAGCAACTTCCCATTCAATAATCTAAAGTCGTTATGATACTGATTATATAGTTCCTCATTAGCTTCCATTCTGTTCCTTAACCAAGGTAAATTAAAACCTTTTAACCATATATCATCCGCAATTAAATGTGTGAAATAACCCAAAACATAAAGGTCTTCTGCCTGTGATCGATACTTATGTAAGAATCCTTTATAGTCTACGTTCCTTGAATAATCCTGAATTTCACCAGCAAAAAAATGTGATGAATCTTTTGTTATAACTGTGTCCGGTGCAATATTTCCAAGTAAAAAAGGCGTTTTATCTACAATAGATAAGGAATCTGCAATTCTATTCGCCACAATCAGATGCATTATTCTTGAACCCATACTTCTTCCTCCCCTTAATGAAAGTTTGAAGTCTGTTTACCTGATTCTGATTCCTTAAACTGATATTTCAAATCATTATTTCTTGAATAGTGATGTGATAATCATTTCTGCACATTCTTCCGGCGTATTCAAACTCGTATCGACTGAAAAGCTATAGCGAATGTGTTGCGACATTATTTTATTTTGCTCATCGGATTGATCCTCTCTTCTGTCACCACGTTCTATATTTCGCTTACGACAAAGATCTAACGGGCAGTACACCTCAACGATATCCAAAGGATATCCATCAAATATATCTTGGACTTTATCATAATGTGGCTTTAATTCCGGTCTTTCAACAAGTACCCCATCGATTAAAACATTCTTTCCATGATCGGAAAATAATTTTGCTGTATGATACATTAGAATGATGGCTTCACTTGAATACTTCCAGTAGTCTGTTTGCAAATGTTTATCACCAATCGTATTTTCAAAAAGATCATTGGCCACAACATAAAAAAAGGGTTCATCGTAATTTTGCATCGCTTCTACGATTGAAGTTTTACCAGAACTGGTTACCCCATTCAGAAATATAATTTTCCCTTTATCCATTTTCTCATCTTCCTTTGCACGAGTTATATTTAAAGTGTCTATGATTCTTATGATCTCCACTAAAAATGTACTTCCGAACCCCGCCTTCACTGATTCAACCAGTATTTCCAGTAAAAATTAATTACTCTGGTCAGCAATCGATTTACCATATCGAACGAGTATATGCCACATGTATTTTAATTCCTGAAGCACTTCTTCGTAATTACCTCTGTCAGACCAAAGATCAGGATTGCGTTTCAAATCGTTGACAGCATTCCCGATCACACTTGCGTCGATGTGACCATTCCTTGCAATTCGCTTCGCTAATGATGGCATGGTTGGGCCCCTAAAATCAGAGGGCACTTCCTCTACACGCATCGCAAATCCCATATGCCAAAATAGTTCAATGGAATATTTGATGCAGATTTGCTCTAAATAATTCCCTATTTCCGTTCCTTTGAACGATGGGTCAGCCACTAAAATTTCCACATCATCTTCAAGATATATATCTCCATGAATTTGAGTTTCGATAAAATGGTTAAGATTCCGATGTGGGGCCAGTTTTGACGGATCCTCTAACGGACGTTCCAGATTGTACAATAGCTGATCTATCAATTTTTTAGGAGTAAGATCTTTTTCTCCAATAGCATAATCCCGAAAGAAAGCATCCGTAAAAAGCGCAGATAAAATATCGTCTAATTCCTCATATGTCCCCTTTTCCTTTGGAGCATCTTGAGAGCCACCGTAAGTGAACGTACAGCGATATGAAGCATTCGGTTTTAAAAGAAAATAACAAGAGCCGAATCGTGGAGACGGTCCATCCGGATGTAACAACAAATGAAGAGCACCATACTTTGGCCGTTCAAAGTTGGTTGCACCTTCTAACTGATATGCTCCACCAAATAGTTTTTCCTCCCAAAGATCTCTTGCACCACCTACGTATGCAGATACGCTCCCATTGGATATGAATGTCTCGAACTGACTTTTATAGATTCCCTGCTCTAATAAAGATTGAGCAACACTTTTCATATCTAAAACCGGACGATCCGGATGAAAATGCAAAGCCACCCTTGCATGGGATTTAATCTTATGAACTGCTTCTTCATAGGTATTCCAAGGAATATTCGAAAAATGAAAAATTTCTTTGAGTGATGCTTGAGCTTCTCTTTTTTGGGATCTTGCGTCATTACTTATATATTCAATCGCTGCGTTCTGAGATCTTGTAAGTTGTCTGTTGTTCGACACAAGAAACACCATCCTTTTCTAAAATTGAGACCTCAACCTACTTTTAAAAACAAGGCTATTAGGAGCATCATCATTCCCTGCAGTAACGCATAATTTCATAGCCTTTATGTAAGCGTTCGCAGTTTTTTTAAGTCGCAATGTTTAAGTGGCTTTAGGAAATTAGTGACAGGTGGCTTTGCCAATTAGCAGGTTGAAAGTGTCCGGTGAATCTGCTCTTCCGGACCACGAACCCTGCTGCCCATTAGATGATGTCACTCATTTCTTCGAGTTACATTCAGAGTAATTTTATTCTTGTCTCCATTTATGTAATTCGAGTAGTTTTCCGGTTTCATAAAAATACCGTATTACTTCAAGCATGGGAATTAATTCTATACAAATGTTATCACAATAATTGCCTAACTGACCACCAACAACCAGGGGAATTTCACAGTTATCCTGTTTATCGTTCATAAGAGTATATATAGTATCATCAATTGTAATAGACACAATGAAATATTCAGGTCCGCCCCCAACTAATGCTGAATCGGTGTCTGATACCTCAAAAAATACTAATGTAAATTTATCTCCATCGAGTTTTCTTAAAAAACTTAAAGTGTCCATCCATGTAGGATTCACAATGACTTCTTCCTTAAATGTGGTCCCATTCCATGCATCAATACTAATAGATTTTATCATTTTTTCTTTTTACTCTTCTTAGATGTTTTTATTTTATTTGGATGCTTTCATCTAACGTTCCTGTACTCACGACGCCGAGAAGTCTAAGAACCAAAAAATCCGGCTGCGCTTGCTCAGTTTGCCTCTCAGTGTTGTCTTCCTGCTCACACTTCACCGAATTGCTTCCAGCAAGACCAAGGCAGCGTGAATACTCTTTCAAGTAAGATCACAGTTTTCTTTCTATACCTTAGGAAATTTAATCATTCCACATTCTTGTTACTTTCTTTAATTCTAAGTCCTCGAATTGCATTTTATAAATATCTGGTTTCTTTAATTGATTCAAAAACTCCAAACCAAAAGCTGAATCAAAATGATTCATCATCAAAGTCATCACAAGACCATGAGTCCCGATTGCTATTTTCTTCCCTCTGTTCTCTTTTAGTAAGGGTTTTAGAACTGAGAGTGCTCTTTTCTGACAATCAGCATTGGACTCTCCACCCGGCAAGGTATAATCAAAATCATTAAAACTCTCTCTGATACTAGACATTAACTCTGCATTTTCAATATTATAAGATGCAAAATGTCGTTCTCTAAGATCTTCAAATGCTTTAATATCTAACTTTAAGTGCTTGGCCAATCCTTCAACACTCAGAATTGCTCGAGTATAAGGACTTGATATAATCATGTCTATTCCTTCACCTATAAGTAACTTCGTTACTTTTTCAATATCGATCTTTCCTTTTGGGGTAAGCCCTCTTGTTCTTTCATTTCCTTCGTTGTATGGTGATTCTCCATGCCTAACCATATAGATAATTGTCTTCATACAAGCCTCCTTTAGATGCTTTCATGAATGTCACACTATGATTTCACATAAAGTTGATATATTCGCGACGTCCATTCCCTTGTGTTTTACTACCCAGCGTATGCTCCGACTCCTTTCGGAACCAGGGCGAATACCCGCAGCGTGAATATAATGTTATACGCAGTAACTGACCTCTTTGAATTAACTTTCAAAAGATTGTTCAAATATGGTTATATTCCTGTTCCCTTCTTCTGACAGCTCAATCTTCACTAAACTCATTCTTTCTATGATCCCATCCATAGGTTCAAATTCCTTTACTACATCATGAATTCCCTTAGCTATCGCTTCTCTACTTAATTGTGTTCCCAGGGTACAATGTGGATTCCATTGATCTGGACTATAATATATACTCGCTTGATTATTATATTTGTCTAACTTATTATAATAATCCTTATGTAAACGTTGAAGTTCCTCCGTCATGGTTGGAGCTAAAAATATCGTTCCCGAGGTCGGAAAGGTAGCTACGATATCAAATCGTAAACGAAGAGGAGAAACATTATCAAAATAGATTTCCAGTTGTTCTTTAAATCCTTTCAAATCGGAAATATCCGTATATACGGCAAGTGTTATATGAGGACTTAAGTTCTCAAATCTATTCATAAAATGACTGATCCCAACTTTGTCAAAGTGCATCCATACTTTTCTGACGTACTCATCGAATTCTTTGTTGAAGAGTAATTCTATAGCATACAAGCGAACCCCCACCTTTCTTTTTTATCCCTATTCATCATGAAATCGTATGACTAATCGTACGTTTTTGCCTGGTTCTCCTTAATGATTAGTTGAGACCACTAAACATTAAAATCATGAAAGATATTCATATGTGTTTTCTTTATTTCAGGTACTGAGTTACATTCGAATCACTTCAAAATTCCATGTGGTAGACAGGCATGTACCCCTTTAACCCCATTTACAATTTGCGTTATACGTAGATCAACAACTGAACTCCCTAAAGCAATAGCTTCAACACGATTTAAACCATACAACTCACCCATCAAGGTAAGCATTCCATCTAAAGCTTGAACGGTTGCTTCATTAAGATCTTCATGAAACCCAAAAGTAATCCACCCTGCGGGAGTATTAGCTCGGGGGTTTAACAAATCTATGCCTTCAATCAAATTTACAGTTATATCAACAACTTCCATCGGACATTCAATAGCCTGGCAACTGATTTCTCCATCCCCTTGCAAAGCATGACCATCTCCAATAGCAAGGTAACCCCCATCGACAGAAATAGGAAGATACAATTTGCTGCCTTTCACAAGCTCTTTACAATCAATATTTCCACCACAATATCGTGGCGGCCAAGTAGAGTGAATTCCTATGTCATCTGGAGGCATTCCAATAACGCCCATGAAAGGTCGTAATGAAACCGAGAAGGAGTTGCCGTTGATTTCACATACTCCCACCATGGATTTATTATCGAGTTTCCAATCAAGGCTAATTTCCTTAAATTCGGTCAAATGTAACTTCTGGTTTTGCCAATTAGGATATTGACCTGCAGCAGTAAAACCATATTGCCCAGGTATAATATCATTAAACTCAATCTCTAAAGTCATGCCTTTCTTAGCACCTTCAATATAAATAGGTCCCACCAAGGCGTGGCCTCCATCAATTTTTTCTTTTCTTGAAAATGGTTTCCTTCTCTCACTATTACTTCTCCCAGTACCCCAACCTGCGTCTAATGTTTCAAAACATATGGAATCACCAGATGACACTGAAATGATTGGAGTTACTTCTTTAGTAAATGAACCAATTAATATTTCTTGGGATAATTCAATTTTGTGTACCACCATAATATCGCCTCCAATGCGGTATTATCTTAATGCCAATTTTGTATAACGTTTCGTATTCGCGACGTCACCGACTTAAGTCTCCGTCAGGAGCTGGCCGCGATGCAGTTAGTCGGTGAAGATTTGTCCGACTGCTTTCATATCCCCGAAAAGCATCTGCCGGACCAAAGGCCGAATGGCGCGAAGCTTTAATATTTTGTTATACGAAGCACTTCTCATCATTGAATTAGATTCAGAATCTCAATTACTAAAATTGCTTCTTCTTTATATCCTTCAAGATCGTTTAGATTAATCCATTCAGGTTCATTATCCCTAGATTGATAGAATCTAATTACCACATCTTCTCCTTCGATTGTAGAACTTAGAATCAAGATACAATTATCCTATTCAATAAAATTGGGATTTAATAAATCCGAATTTATGAATTTATTTGATTGAGATAACTCATCCAATAAATTCTTCATTGCCTTATTTGTTTTCATGTTTTTCTCGCTTTCGAAGTGTTTCGTATAACGTTCGGGTATTCACGACGTCCTATCGACTTTAGGCAGGAAGCTGCCGGGTACACATCAACGCACTTAATCGATTGGATGTGTCCGGCTGATTCCACTTCCTCGCTACTGAAAATCTAGCCCCGAATATTCCTCTAACTTCTGCCGGACCGAGGGCAAATGCCCCGAAGCTTGAATATGGTGTTATTAGATGGATTAGCCTTCTTTGATATTACCCTCTAGATGTTTTGTACAGTTATGCAGTTCACATGTCCATTGATTATCTATTTTCTTTAAAATAGTTATTGATGTATTGCCAAAATCTTTTGTAGGAAAATCAGGAACTAAATTGATAAAGTTAAATTGAATTAAGGCACCATGAGAAACCACCAGCACCTTTTCACCTTGGTGCTTCATCATTATTTCTTCTAAAAACTCTCCACCCCTCTTTTGGACGATCTCAATTGGCTCAAGTCCAAGATCTAATTCTATCCAACCTGTTCCCCACTTTTCTATTCGTTCCTCTTCAGTAGTACCTTCAATCAATCCTCCGGACCTTTCCCGAAGACGATCATCAAAGTGAATATCTACTCCGATAGCACTCCCTACAATAAGAGCAGTTTGCTTTGCTCTTGCTAAAGTACTTGAATAAATATGATTCCAGTCTTCTGATCTTAATCTCGTTGCTAAAAGTTCTGCTTGATTAATCCCATCCTGATCCAGCGAAATATCAGAGTTACCCTGTGCTCGTCCTTCTTTATTCCAACTCGTGCTACCATGCCTTATCAGTGCTATAGTCGCCATTTAGTTCTCCTTCAATGTTTAAATTATAGATTTGCGTATCTTTCCAATAATTGAAATATTCGCGACGTCCATTCCCTATTTATAGCTCTTATCTTAGGAGAATGGGTACCAGCCTGATTACTCTTCTCAAATATACTTCAGGTAGATCAAGGGCCCTATGATCTTTCACTTAGTTTATCTATAATCGTTTCACATTCATTGTGGTTTCTCATTCTAGTACTTGCTTTTGCTTCTCTGACCATATCCAAAAGTCGTCTACTATCTCGTCATTTTTTTTTGTGAATATCTTAAGATGGGTTATGTTTTAAAAGATATAGGTCTTCCATCTTTGTTTTCCCTATCTGACCTGCTTTACGGTAATTTCACCTAACGTTATTGTATTCACGACGCGAGCCGGCCTTAGATAGCTCCTATCTTAGGTCGGCTCGTGTGTCGTCCGATTTCTACCATGATTATACATCGGGACGAACAAGGGGCGTAAACCTCACAGCGTGGATATAATGTTATCTGAAGGATCAGCCTTCATCGAATCATCTAGTACCCGTGATTGCTATTATTTGTTGAATAACTTCCGCTGTATTATTTGGGTCCTTAATGATAAATATATAATTTGCTTCATCTTTACTAGGTTGTATTTCTAACAAATTTTCTTGTCTCTCCAATACTTCCAAAAAGCTTGAAGCACTTCTAAATATAGCTTTGCTTCTTTGCGTGCGTATAACGCGATCTTTCAATATATCATCGGGTAAATCAAAATACACAATGATACTTTTAAATTCTTTGTTATGAAAATATCGGAGAACTTTTGCTCTTCCTGATTTATTCAAATTAGAGTTACTTAAGATAATGTGGAAATTGCTTTGCTCCGTAGCATAGTTAACAATTGCGTCAGTTACAGAGAATTTTAAAGTGTTTGGGCCTTCTATAGGGCGAAGTTTCTTGTAATGCTCATTAATAAATTCAGCATGATTATCTTGATCAATTACAATAGCTTGTTGTAATACGGATTCTAATTCTTTGGCAAAGGTGGTTTTGCCACTATGAGTTTTCCCTACCGTCATGACTACCAAGCGTTCCATAAGAATCTCTCCTATTTCTATTATGGTTTTTACCGGTCTCTCACTTAAAGTTCTCGTATCCACAACGTCTCATCGCCCGGTCGGAACGAGGGCCCTATGCATGAATATAGTGTGATGTGATGCTTAAGACTTCATTTGAATTTCTCTCGAATTCCTATTCCTATATCTGTATAGTCATTACCAATCTTCAAGTTCTGAAAGTAATACACCTTTTTTGGTAAGTTTAAGACTTTTATTGCTTGTAAAACCTTCAAAACTCTGAATTTGCTTATGGATAAATGAGAATTCAAATATTCTTTGTAAAATCTCCATTCAAAGTAAAATGAACTTTACTTTCTTCTGGAACAAATATAAGCGAAATTTGGGTTGGATAATCCCCACTTTGCTGAGTAGTACCCTTAAGCAAGTTAAGGCCTGTTTCAATATTAAATGTTTCTTTGTTATTTGTAATGACTTCATAGGCCTTTATATATCTATCCTTTCCTGGTCCTTCAACATTCTTATATTCATTATTGAAATTATCCGATACTGGAAAATTAGTTAGTACCATGAAGTCCCTATCGGAAGAGTTAATATCAATGTTCTGTCTTCCAGGCTCAACAATATATGTCTTCCGATTTCTCCCGGCTATCAAACTGTGGACACTATGACTCGGGACATTAACAATTACGTTATTTGTTAAATATTCACTTAATTGAGATAACTCGATCCGTCCTGAAAGAATTTCATCAAACAATTTCATAATATGTACGCAATTCTTGCCACGTCTATATTTGCCTTCTTCAATTGGATCGACCATTAATAAATTCATGAATGTACCAGTACTATTCAAACCGAAGGCTGGATAAAATTGTCCATCATCATTCTGAAGAACTAATAGTTGATCTTCACCAATCATAATAATTTTGATTGGTCTTCGAGAAATATCGAAGTTCATACCAATAAATGTCTTGTCTAAATGAACAGCGAAACTAGTACACATTGAGGTAATCTCCTTTATTGTTTTTTCTTTTTTCCGCCATTCCAAAGTTTCAAATAACGTTTCTGTATTCGCCAGGTCCATTCCCCTTAGAGAGCTCGTATCTTAGGGAAATGGACCTCGCGAACAACTAACAAAATTACTTATTGCCTTCGTTAAAATATGTTATTTCATATCCATCTATTAATCTTCTTACTCCCTCTTTATAATAAGGCATTAATTGTTCAGCCTTCTCTATATCAATCCAAGCTATCTCAGAAATTTCATTAGGTCTAACTATTTCTTCATTCCCACCAATTACCTCACCTTTAAATGTTATAAATATTACATGTTCTTCTTTTTCCGGAAATTTACATTCATTTACTGCCACTATTCCATGAACTTTAATATCTAGTCCAGTTTCTTCTTTAGCTTCCCTTATTGCTGCTTGGTCTAATGCTTCTTCTCTTTCAACAGCGCCGCCTGGAAGTGACCATCGGTCACTAGAATCATCTACATTCCTTACCATTAATATTTTGGAATTGGTTGGGTCAGTAATTAAGGAATAAGCTACATCAACTCTGATCATTATGTTTGGCTTCCCTTCTGATTTAGATCTGATTATCTTTTATATAACTTTACTTCATTCACGAATCCTCACCACCTTAAGTAAATCTGAAAGCATTAGATAGATCTTATCTTAGCCTCCCAGATCATAAGGCCGCGATGCGGTTAGGTGGTGCTGGGTTATCCGACTGACTCCACCTCTTTGAAAATCCTCGGGCGGACCAAGGGGCGCGATACGACCCACCGCGTGAATGCGGTGTTATATAATGCTGGCTCTTTCTTGATATATTTACAGATTCTCTTTATATTGCGGTCATTTCTTTGGTTGATATGCTCCTAACTCATTTCCAAATGGGTCTGTAAACTTAATTACCCATCCAAACCCATGATCTTCATATAGTCTTATCTTTACATCATGTGTTTGTAACGTTGTGTGTAATAATTCAATGTCCTTTGTTAGAAACATAAATGATGGCATAGGAAAACCATCATTGGATAACCATAATGTCTTATCATTTTTCGAACTGAAGTGAAGCATCAGTACAGGGCCTGAATTGAATTTCAGCCATGCTGCATGAGGATAAACTCTCAGTAGTTCTAATCCTAACACTTCACTATACCATCCTAAAGCCTGATCAACGTCTTTAACAGGTATTTGAATATGATCAACATTCTCAATCAAGTTATTCAAAAAAATTTCCTCCTGGGTTTTGTGTTTTTTCAGGGTTTAACCAGTTTCATATACATTCTCGTATTCACGAAACGAGCCAGCCTTAGATAGCAATTATCTTAGACTGGCTCGTTTGTTGTCTGAGTGTTGTTCCATGATTATACATCTGACAACCAACGGGTGCTAGCCCACAACATGAATACATTGTTATGCGCCGTTACTGTCTTCGAAGCATCACCTAGAAACCTTTGATCAAGATTCCAACTCTATTTTTTACTTTGGTATAAAAACTCAACTTCACCATCTAGCAAATGTCGATATTCAAATAATTGCATTGTTCTTTCCCTAATTCTCTCCCGTATAACCGTGCCTAGGCTTACCGATCCTTTTGATCCAAGGTAACCATTATTAATAAATGTCTTCTCTACAAATTTTGTTTCCCTTAAGTGATACTGTAACCATTCTTTCTGCGATTCGATTAGTGCTTCTCTTGATTCTCTATCCAACTTAGAAAGAAGCTTTTTATATATTTGATTCAACTCTTCATCCCAAATTTCTGTATATTTACTTTCCAACGCTCCCCATCCCATTGTTGTAATAATCTCTTTGGAATTTTGAAATTCATTAAATTCTAATTCATAATCATGATCTATAGGATTTCGAAGCATTTCATCATAAAATTCTCCTTTCAAATCGTAGTTCCCAATTCTCATGGATAACACTTCATTGTTAGAAGGCTCTGATCGACCTTCAGTTATTTCTTTCGATTCTGTTCCATTACCTTTACTCTCTACATCAGGAGGCAGTTCAGAATTCATTATTGATTTAGTTTCGCTATTCAAAGTAGTCGATTGACTAATATTTTGACAAGATGAAAACATTATCGTAATAAAAAATAAGAAGAGTAGCTTACCTTTCATAAATTATCTCCTTAAAGATTATCTTTAATATTTACCGGTAATGGCGCATAACGTTGTTGTATTCACGAACCCGAGAGGCTTAAGGTCCGCTAAGATCCCGTGGCTCAGCCACTTAGCCTCGCAGGGTTGTCTGCTGAATCCACTTCTCCGAAATGCGCCTTGCAGACCAAAGACCCATCAGGGGCCGCAGCGTGAATACGGTGTTGTCTATTTAGCATTTCCCTTTTAATAAATGCATTAATAAATGGATTATAGCTATTTCAGTTATAAAGAACTGCATATCCGCATTGATATTTGAACAAGGTTTTCTCTTATTTCTGATCTGCTATTCCAACTTCGACTATCCCATTCGACACCACTTAAATCATCACCGCCATACAAGATAACACCTAATTTTACATTTCTAAATTGTGAAACAGCCATAAATGCTGCTGCTTCCATTTCTACAGTTACACACCCTTCTGCTTTCCGCAACTCAACCTTTTCTTTAGTCTCTCTATAAAATGAATCTGTCGTCCAAGTTTTGGCCTTAATATACCTTATATTATGTATATTAAAATCGTCCTCTATGAATTTTAATACCTCTAGATTACATTCAACTTCTCTTGATGGCTTAATGTAATGGTATGATACTCCTTCATCTCTCACTGCCGAAACTGGTACTATTACATGTCCAACAGCAATGTCTTTCTGTAATACACCTGCACCACCACATACTATAAATTTCTGAAAACCATAGGCTATCAGTTCTTCTAAGAATCCTGCTGAACCTGCAGCTCCTAAATACCCCAAAGTAATATGTACTTTTTTTCCTTGATAATATGTTTCATATATTGGCAAATCTACAGTCTCGCAATGTAGAGATGCAACTTCTTTCAACTTTCCCTCCGTTTTCATTTTTTCAATTACATCTCGAAAAAATGTTATTACACAGTATTCAAATTCTTCTTTTGGCTTGATAAAATTAGTTGCCTCTATTATTGCAACTCGCGATTCATCAAATTCCAATATCGGGAATTCATTACTATCGATTTTTCTGCTTTCCATCTCGACTTACCTCCAAAGTAATTTAAATTTTTTTTATTATTTCTTTGCAGCTATTACATATAACGTTCGCGTATTACGGACGTTCAATCGGCTTAAGGGCCGTAGGTCCGGGTGGCTCTGCCACTTAGCCGATTGGATGTGTCTGTGTCACCTGATTCAGCTTCTACGAAACTCTTCTTGGTGACCAAGGGAGCGTAGCGACCGATGTGTGATGCAATGTTATCAGATGTAACATGATCCCTTGAATCAACTAATAAAATTCTGTATTCTTCTTCCATTCTCTATCCGCTCTTTAAATTGCCCTTTTGTATATTCATCAATGGTTTTATTCCAGAATATCTGAGCCGATTTGTTTCCTTCGATCTGATAGACTTCCCATTGTCCTTTATATAAATCAAAAATACGAGCAGCTACAGCTTTGCCAATCCCTTCTCGTCTATATTTCTTTAATATAAAAAATTCAGCAATTGAATAGTAATCACGTTCAGCCGTTTCAATTAATCTTACCAATACAAAACCCACATACTTATTATTTTGTTTAATTAGATATGGAAATCTATGATTCTTTTCTATCCAGTAATCTTCTAATGGATAAGCTCCGTATAGCCCATCTTCTTCAACATCGCATTTTATAAATTCTGAAAAGTCATAAATATAAAACTGCATCAAATTCGCCAAAACTTCCTTACATTCTTTGTTTGCTTGAATTATTTCAAATTTCATTTGATGTTCTCCGCTCTAATTTATATATTCATGTTATTTCCGATAACGTTCCTATATTCACGACTTAGCGTATGCTGAGTGTCCGGCGCATGCCGGACCAAGGACAAATGTCCTCAGTGTGAATATTATGTTATAGGATGTCAGCGGCTTCTTCGAATCACCAATCCCTCTTGTACCATTCTCTTAATATCAACTATATTTTTCTTTTAATAATTCTATATATTTGAGTGGAATTCCTGTGATTTTCATAATGTCTGATAGTTCAAGTCCTAGTTTTAGAGCGCTTTTTGCAGTCTTCAAATTATGCTTTACTTTAATAATCCTATCTTTAAATAATACGTTTCCAAAATCGAGATAATCATCAGCGATCTCACCGTTCAAAAAGAACTCTATATCATAGGTTCCTATATGCTCTTCTATGTAAAAGATATTAATCGAGCAAAATACCACAGCTTCTGTTGTGTTAAAACTATATTTTAGGTATATGGCACGCTCTTCAAGACTTATAAATTCATCATATAATTTGCCCTTAAAAGTATCATGATAATCGCCTTTGTTTTCATCACGCCACTTCCTATAGGTCTTCCAGTAATGTTCTTTCGTGCGTTTCATTGCACTATGCTTACTATCCCATTCAAGTAGAATGTCTTTATTCACTCAATCACTTCCTCACAAAAAAATATGTTAGATAAAATAAATTTTCTTTATGTGTTTGCTAATTTCCTATAACGTTCCTGTATTCATGAACCCCGAAGGGGTTGTCGGCTGAAATCCCTTTTCGAAATCCATCTTGCAGACCACGCCTCCATCGGAGCCGCTGCTTGAATATTATGTTATAAGATGTTGGCATCTTCTGCGATTAATCTAACATTCAATTTGTTCTTTGACGCCTCTAAAAAATATTCCGTATTCATGTATAAGGGATGTACTGGATAGTTCACATCCATTAGAGTGCCTTTATAATTCAATCTATTTACGACTATTGCTTGAGGATATTTATCAAATAAATTCTTTTGCCGTTCTAAGGCTATATCTAACTTGCCCCAAGCAAAAAATACGAAATCATAGTTATTTAATAATTCTCTACATTTAAACATTAAATGATCTATTCCATTTATACTTTTTGCATATCTTTTTGCCATATCACTTTCTTTCTCACGAATGTTAAATATGTTTTCAATATGCATTGAATATTGATTTGGAAATGTAATCCCATTATTTTTGTAAGCTTTTTGAATCATACTCATAACCTTTTTCATTGTATTATCCGGCATTGTGAGAACCTGCTCTTCAGTTTCATATTCAGAATTTTCGAGCCTATCAAAAAGAACGTCATCAACAGGTCTCGCGTTCCCTGGATTCATCATTACAATCAAACCTATTACCTTCCCAGAACCGTTCGTAGACCGAAATTCTGTATGGTGTCTGAATATTTTTATCCCTTGATCGGTTTGCTTTGATACAAAGTGAGCATAGGTTTCCATTGAATCTCTTCTCTCTATGCCAATTTCTTATAACATCTAATTTATGTACTTCATAAACAACACACAATCAAGCCAATTTCTGAACTACATACATAATAAACCATATTGTTCCATTTGCGAAGGTACTACAACAAACAAAAGAGCGGCCTTTACATCAGGCCGCTCTCCACCTACATATTCTATTACTATCTTAAATAAAACCCTTTACTTCCCACCACTGCTCCTTACCACTCTCTCACTCATTGCCTTATGCTGTGCAATTAAGCAGAGTTCTGCCGCTTTAAACGCATGCTCCTGTGTCATCGCATTCTCTGTTCGATCCAGACAATCCCGGATCAGTTCACCGAAGAATGGATAACCAACCTTTCCTTTGACGCTATAATGGTATTCCCCTTCATGGTTAACCAGGTACACCTGATCACCCTCAGGCTCTCTGGCCACGTCGATATACTTACGCAGCTCAATGTATCCGTCCGTTCCCAAAATAACCGTTCGCCCATCGCCCCATGTACCCAGACCATCCGGTGTAAACCAGTCTACGCGGAAGTAACCGGAAGCCCCGTTGTTGCCGATAAGTGATGCTTCGCCAAAGTCCTCTAGTTCTGGGAATTGTGGATGATTGAAATTGTTCACCCGACTGAAGGCCACTTCTGCATCGGTACATGAAGCAAAGGTCAGAAACTGCTCGATCTGATGACTTCCAATATCACAGAGGATGCCGCCATACTTTTCATGCTGGAAGAACCATTCAGGCCGACCACCCGCATTCAATCGATGCGGTCCTGTCCCCATAACCTGTACAACCTTGCCGATCGCTCCCTGTTCGATCAGTTGTCCGGCATAGATCGCACTTTCCACGTGCAGACGCTCACTGTAATAGACCATATACTTCTTCCCAGTGCATTTAACCTCTTCACGCGCAAGGGCCAGTTGATCCAGTGTAGTAAAAGGAGCTTTGTCCGTAAAATAATCTTTGCCTGCGGCCATGACTCTCATGCCGAGTGGCGCACGCTCCGATGTAATGGCTGCTCCGGCTACGAGCTGCACTTCATCATCAGCAAGTACCTCCGCTTCAGATGCCGCGATCTGTGCCTGCGGGAACTGTTTCCGAAAAGCCTCGACTTTAGCTGGGTCAGGATCATATACCCATTTGAGCGTTGCCCCAGCCTCCACCAGCCCGCCAACCATACCGTAGATATGTCCATGGTCCAACGCTACAGCAGCAATGGTAAACTCACCTGGACCGCATACGATCTCTTTTTTCAGACTCTTTGGTGCATAAAACATGCCGTCTTTAGCCATACCTTCTCCACCTTTCCAATTCAATTGGATTTTCCGTTTATCGGTTCAGTTATCCTGTACACGCCTTAAGTTCAGCCTGGTGTATAAGTTCCACTTACTTAAATGTCTTTGACAGATCAGCAGGTTGACTACCACTCTCTGCCTTGTCTTTCTTTGTATTTGAACTGGCAATCCGCTGCTGCAAATGCTCATAGAACAAATTCTCATCGATCGGCAGATCTACCCAGTTATCCGTCCAGGTTGACAGCAGCATAGCATTAGACAAAGTCAAACCATGGATACCCTCTTCACCGGGAGCAATGAGCGGTGTCCCGTTCAAGATAGCATCGATCCAGTTGCGAATCAGGCCAGGATGTCCGGTTTCCACACCGGTAATCGGCACCTCGCATTTCCAGCATTCCGGCTGTCCAAATCCTCCGGTAAATCTCTGATTGAATTCAGGCTCGGGTTCACGAAGACGCCAAAAGGTCAACTGACCATCTTCAATGACAATTTTCCCACGATCTCCATTGACCTCGAATCGGTTGGTGCCTGGTGCTTCCCCCGTTGTGGTCACGAATACACCTGTTGCTCCATTTTCATACTCGACATATGCCGTTACATCATCTTCTACTTCAATGTTCCGGTATTTGCCGAATGAACAGAAGGCACGCATACGCACCGGCATCATGCCAATGGTCCATTGCCACAGGTCCAGTTGATGAGGGTCTTGGTTGATCAGGACACCGCCCCCTTCACCAGCCCACGTTGCCCGCCAACCGCCTGAATCATAATAACTCTGGGAGCGATACCAGTTCGTAATAATCCAGTTGGTGCGACGTATCTCACCCAGTTCTCCCGAGGCAATTAGATCTTTTAGTTTGATATATAAAGGGTTGGTTCGCTGGTTATACATCATGGAAAACACTTTGCCGCTGGTAGCCGCGGCTTCATTCATCTTGCGTACCTGTTTGGTGTACACTCCGGCAGGTTTCTCAATCATGACATGCAAACCATTCTGAAAAGCCTGAATGGCCTTTTCGGGATGGTCATAATGCGGGGTTGCTATAATTACCGCATCAATCGTCCCTGATGACATCATCTGCTCCGCATCCTGCCAATAGGTGACTGAAGCCGGAAGGTTGCTGGATACCCAGCTCTCCATTTCTTGTCTCACATCACACACAGCCACCAGTTCTGCACCAGGTACCTCTCCTGCTACCAACGTTCTGGCATGGGCTGCACCCATATTCCCAATTCCAATAACGGCTACTCGAACCAAACTCATACCTGTACCTCCTCTTCCACACGACGTTCAATTTCGGCAAAAACATCTGCAAAATGCTGTAACATCGCCTTCGATTGCCAGACCCCGCTAAAATCCTCAATCCCGTAATATCCATCATACCCAACGGATTTAAGGTCACGGAATACTTGCAACCAGTTCACCACGCCATCAGTCAAGGGGGCCCACTGACAATGCCAGTTTGATGTTAGCAAGATTTCTGTATTTTGTTCATTCACACTGGAATTCGAATTCTTGTTTGATTCATCCTTGAACCAAGCCGCATTCTTCACATGCACATGTGCCAGATAAGGTCCCAGTAATTCCAGTCCCATACGATGGTTCTCATATCCTTCATGCACCATGTTGCCTGGATCGTACAACACCCCTACATGCTGTGAATCCAGCGATTGCACGAGCCGATAAGCTAGTGATGCAGTGGGGGCAATCGTTTGATGATGGGTTTCTACTACAGCTTTTACCTTATACTGTTGGGCCATCTCTTGAACCTCGTTCAGATAATGCACAGCTTGTTTGTATAATTCAGGATAGCTGGTTTTGCGATCATAACCGGGAACCCCAACACGCATTATGGATGCTCCTAAGGCTTGTGCAGTTTGAAATGCTTGCTCCGTGGCAAGCAGATCTCCACAGCTCAGATATGGCACCAATGCAATCGACTGTCTGCCATGCTTTTTTGCCGCTTCACGAAATTCCGGTACCTGTTCCTCCCATTGATCCGGATCTATCGAGCAACGATTATGTCTCCAATAAGAAGGTTCTTCGGACAAAGCATCCGCCGGTATTCCACGATATCTCCATTCGATCCCTTCAATGCCTGCTGCGGCTGCAGCAGAAGCCAATTCTTCTGCGGTCAAGTCCGGTGTGGCAACAGTGAATACAGACAATTTCATCAACATTCATCTCCTTATGTAAACGTATTCAATTTATTGTTGTAAACGCATTGTATCATTCATACGAAGGCCACCATAGGGGGCAACGAGAAGAGATGAATGACAGATAAACAGCGGACCATATTCCCCATTCAGAGATAACTTGCAAGTTCCCTTTTGAATGCATACATAACAAAAAGCACCCCGAATAACAGAAGATCCTTCTGATTCGAGATGCCTGGTTTGCAACTTCTATTTTACATCATAAAAAACATGTTCCGCCTGCAATTTCCCTAAATTTGTAGTCATGATACCAAAAGAATATTGGGGCTGAAAGCGCCGATCCGTAGGAGAGCCCGGATTAAATATCAGCACATCATTGACCGTATGCATCACTGGAATGTGCGAATGTCCAAAAATCACAGCATCCACCTGCTGTCCTGCAAAAGTGTGAATCGCATTCTGCTCTGTAGACTTCGATCCCAGATGACCATGTACAAGACCAAGACGCAAACCGTCCGCTTCAACGATGCGGGAGAACCCGAGTTTTTGACCTATTTCAGGCGGGTCCGTATTGCCTGCAACACCTTCAATGGGGGCGTAAGCGCTGAGCAGCTTGTGTACACTCCAGTCCGACCAATCCCCGGCATGGAGAATCAGATCAGCATCTGATAGCGCCTCAACCAAGGGATCGGGTAACTTACGTGCTCTTCGAGGTAAATGAGTGTCCGAGATGACAATAATTTTCATAGTACAGCACACCTTCCCTTTCCCTTACATTACGCTTTATTCGGCATGTGATGGAACTTCAAGCTGGGAACAGGAACGCTCCATATCTTCAAGAGTAATGGATGCGAAGAACTGTTCCACCTTTGCTTCGGCAACCTGATACAGATTGGTCAGAAGGCTGTCAATACGAAGGCCAACATCACAATTCGGATTACAGTTACCATGAATCGGAAACAATGGCCCTTCATCCTTGGCAGCCTGATAGATCATGGCTAATGTGATTTCGCTTGAGGGTTTGGCGAGGTAAAATCCTCTTGTTCCTGGTGAGGAGTCCACAAGTCCTGCCTTTTTCAACCCACCGAGAATACGTCTGACCACGACAGGGTTGGTATTCACACTACCTGCAATCAGTGCCGAAGTGATTCGTTCAGGCGCGCTGAAAGACAACAACAACAAACAATGCACACTGACCGAAAAATGAGTACTCATGATTAACCACCTTTTATTCCAGCATTATAATGCTAATTTTATATCATCCCGGATGTGTAGACTTACTCGGAGAACAGGTCCTGTTCAGGGCGTGCCCGGATTTTTAATTGCCGAACGCTGTACTCCAATTGTTTCACAATATCATCCAGTTGTTTGCGATCAATCTTCGTTGGATCTTCCACTGGCTTCGCCGACGACTTCAGATCCCGAATCGTTAACTGCTGCTCTTGCCACTTGTCCATCAGATCCGCTATATTGGCATAGAAACGTTCGTAATCTTTAATAACCAAATCAAGATAGGCATCCACCTCATCCGGATCATAACCACGAAGTTTATAGTTGAATTGTTTTTCATGAATCGATAAAGCGTCGAGCTGCACGCCCAATTGCTTGAACAATTGTCTTTGTTTGTCCAATCTTCGTTTCATATGCTCATCCATATTGACAACCCTCCATTATCAAACGCGCCGCGGTAAGCACAAGAAGATCTTCGATACCGCCGCATTTTCTCTCTATATTTTTTATAACACATTATCCGTCAGATATAAAATCGAACGAACCTCTTTACACACGAAACTGATTGCTTCTTATGAAATTCGGGTAAGGACTGACTACAACCCCATTGCGGGAAAGGAGCATGTCCTTATGAGTACATTAACCAAAGATCAACTTCAAGAGCTGAAAAACGCTCTCTTGGAACAACGTGAAAACCTACAGCGCCATTTTGAATCCAGCATGGAAGACGGTGCTCCAGCCGAGTCCCTGAAAGATTCAACTGGTGAGCTGTCATCATACGATAATCACCCGGCAGATGCTGGTACGGAGACGTTTGAGCGAAGCCGTGACTTAGCGATAGATGATACGTTGACCGACGAGTTCAATCAGGTGAACGAAGCGTTGGAGCGAATCGAACAAGGAACGTATGGCTCCTGTGTGACCTGTGGTAAGGATATTCCCTTTGAACGACTCGAAGCGATCCCTTACACAGCCTACTGTATCGATGATACGCCTAACCGCGAGTTAAGCAACGAACGGCCTGTTGAGGAGCAAGTCATGACGATGCCGCCGAGCGGTGCCGGAGAAGTAAGACAGCGCAATGCTGGCAAGTTCGATAACGCTGATGCCTGGGAAGCCGTCGAGGAATATGGCACATCGAACTCCCCCGCAACCGCAGCCAAACGTGACGTGAAAGATTATGATGAAAACATGTAGTTTATGAACGAATTAAGGTCATTTTCGCAATAATAGGTACATGTTTTCCATCATGCCAAATTACGCATGAAAAAGCCGCCAATGGCGGCTTTTTTCTTGGTGGCATATCATCTTTACACAGATGAAACTTCAATATGACGATGAATATGCTTCGATTACTCTTCCGCCTGACCACCAGACGAGGATTCCTTCTGCTTTTTAGCAGGTCTTGACGTTTTCGCAACAGACTTGCCCTTATCGGGTGAAGCCTTCTTTTTCAATTTTCCAGCGGTTTCCGAAACGGGCTTATTCACCGTATCTTTGGATAGGGAACTGAATAAATGAAAGACCTCTTGGTCCGCATCATGCCTGTCTTTCGTTAAATAGGGTTCACACATCTTCGTAATGTTGTTGTACAACTGCTCTACTTCTTCCCGGCTAGCATACAACGTCATATCTGAGATAAACATACGGTCCCCGTTTTCCGCCTGATTCATAAATCTCCGACGGCTCTGCTCAAACATTTCATTTAATAATTTGAAGGTTTCGGAACGAAATACCTCCTTCAAAGGTGAGTTCTCTTCATCTTCGTTACGGAGCTGGATTTCTCCCTTGAAGGGCTCATAATATTTGGCGATGATTCCATTAATTTCACGAGTGGATACGATGGTAAGCAGACCGATTTTCTCCAGTTTCTTCACATGATAATGTACCTTGGCTGGCACTTCGCCCATCTGGTCTGCGATCTCTTTAACCGTAGAGGGTCTGCCCTGTTTATTAAACATATTCAAGATCTGTATCCGATACGGATCGGAGTAGACCTTGATTTCTTCAATCGTTGAAAGTACTTTGCGCTGCATACCTGTATCCTCATTTCCGGGGTACCTGTTGCCCATCATGTGTATATTATACCGTCCGGACAGGGTTTCGGTCAAAACAGGCTAGCGATAACACGTTTGAGGAAGCCTTTTTATAGAACGGTGCGGAAAGTCTTGCTTAGAAGCACCAAAACGGCTGACATGGCAAGCAAAACACCAAACACGATAAATAGAATCGGCAATGCCACCCAATCGGCAAGGGCTCCTGAAACCAAGCTACCTAATGGAGCAACACTCACGACGAGCATAGTTTGAAGGGCATACACTCTGCCCAGCATCTCGGAAGGCGTAACTTCCATGAGATAGGACGCAAGGGGTGTTGTAGCGAGTGGAATCCCCATACCCATCATCAGACAAAAGACAGCAGCAACAGGCAGTTGGTAGGACGTCATGTAAGCCGGGAGTGCAGTCATGGCATAACTGAGCCCCAACATGACAATGCCTACAATGACCAGCACACTTTTACGGTAATTCGATCCTCGATGAGACAGCCACAAGCCACTCAGTACCATGCCTGCCACAATCAACCCACTGAGTAGACTTAATCCTCCCGCTCCGGCGTGCAACGTTTCAATGACATATGGCGTGCGAAGAACATTGAATGGCATCAGACAAAAGTTAACAAAGGCAAACAGAATGGAGACGATCAGTAACAACACATGTTTACGCATAAAATGAAAGGCTTCTGTCATTTCAGAGAATATACTTTTTCTTGCTGGAGGAGAATCAGATGAATCAAATGACGTATTATCATTGTTAGATGATGTTGAAGTTTTCGGGTACCCCACACGGCTCATCAGGAGTGCACTTAAGGCAAACAAGCCCGCATCGATCAATATCGTCCACGTGATCCCTGCCGTTGCAATTAACGTTCCCGCCACTGCAAGTCCTGCGAGTTCTGCAACCCGGGTTGCAGATGATGCCATGGCATTACCAGACAGCAGCATTGATTTGGGAAGTAATCGCGGTACAGTGGATACCTCAGCGGGTGACGCGAAACATTCCAGAAGGGAATTCAGAATGGTGATGACGAACAGATGCCAGACTTGCAGCTCACCCAGACCAAATAATAGTGCTGTAATGCCAACAAATAATCCTCGACCAGTATTCGTGAGCACAATCACCTTTTTGGGCGACATGCGATCAACCAGTGCTCCGACAAACAGCCCCAGAAAGATACTTGGCAAAAAGTTAACTGCCAGCAGTGTTCCCATCAGCAGCTTTGAACCTGTCAAAATGTACACCATCCAGCTATAGGCAATGGAATCAATCGAATCGCCGAATCTGGATACTACCTTGCTCACCATAAACTGCACATACGGTTTAATCCGAATTAATTCCCCGATCCCTTGTTTGCGTGCGACTGTACCTTCGCTCATGATTACTCCGCCTCTCAACGTGAAAATATTTTTAATGTTAATTTTATTTTAACGTATGATATGCGAAAATCAACCCTTTCGTGAAAATATTTTTAACGTTGTGTATATCCCTATAAAACACAAAAAAACAGACCGAAGGGTCTGTTCTCTTTGCACCAAAATTTGCTGCTATGATTCGTAGTTCATGTACTAGTCCTCAGTCTTGAATTGAAATCCGATACTCTCTTCTTCTGCCTCCAGCATCAACTTGTATACCATCTCTGCCTCACTACCCAGCCGTTCCTTGCTGATCTGGTAGTTCGTCCAGGTTAATTCAAGCGGCAGCTCAATCATGCCTGTAAGGCAGTCCCACAAGGCGTCCAGATTTGCACCGTAAAAGTCTGGCAGTTCAAGCTTTTGCTTCAATAGCTCATGCAGTTCTGTTGTGCTGTAAAAGTCCTCACCGTTAAGTACTACCCTCTTCATGTCTGTCCTTCCTTATTTCAAGCGAGTAAAGGATGCGTAGTGGTCTGTCGTTTTGTAAATCAAGCCGTCACTGGAATACAGGATGCGGTCCGAATTACGGAAACCGGAAGTGTAGTTGATATCCGCTTCACGCCAAGTACGGCCACTCGCTGCTGGAAGCAAGCCTTCCCGGTTGCTAAACACGTCTCCACCGATACTTTTGCCCGGAGCAACCGTAGCGAGGTTGCCTTGAGAAGAAACCCAGCCTAGTGCCGTTGCCTGTGCTTTGGTAATGTAGTTGCATGGCAGTTGCCCGTTGGCGCTGAGATAGTTGGCCACACCAGTAAACGTATTGATAATGGTACACGTTGCAGCTGAAGCCTTCTGCTGTTCAACCGGAGCGATCTGTGAACCTGTGAAGAAAACAATCGTCAACATAACCGCAAGCAGAGCCGTAGACAAAAACTTTTTCATAAATTCGCCTCCCAATGACTTAAAATGGATGAACGTTGCTACTATGTAAGTGATATGAGATGTAAATTCTGCCAGGATGTACGTTCTGCTAGATTATAGTGAACAAGCCATCTATTTACTATTTATATCACATCATTTTGGAGGAAAGATCAAATTCAACTGCTATTTTTGTGAAAATATATAAATATAACATTTAAATATAAAAAAAGACTCACATCCCGGGGGATGGAGTCTGCCATTTCGATCATTTCCTATCATCTAACATGCTAGCATGTTAGCTCCTGCTTTAATCCACTAACTGCACCCGTTGACGGGTTCGCGCCGATTCTAGGCATGCATCAATGACACGCATATTCTGAATGGTATTTTGCGGACTGAACGGTAGCGCTTTTCCTTCAAGCACTGCGGCTGCAAAAGTCTCCACCTGCAAAACATAGGAGTTGGATACCGATACACGTTCCTCACGGCTGACGGAATCGGTGTGCACGATAATCTGTGGTGGAATATCACTATTCTCCCAGCCGAACACCTTAGGAAGTTCAATCCGCCCATCGGTACCGAGAATCTCCATCTCGGCTCTTCCAGAGGCCCACATGCCGCAGTCAAACGTTAATGCTACTGAATTGGGAAACTCCACAAGTCCTGAAGCCATCATATCGACGCCATCATGTTCTTCCGAAAATAGAGCGTGTACCGTTACCGCTTCCGGCTCCTGCCCCAGATACATGCGGGCTGCCGAGATTGGATATACGCCAAGATCAAATAATGATCCTCCGCCCATCTCCCTTTTGAACCTTACATTGTCTTTATCCTCAGCGGTATTGCAGGTGAAATTGCCATGGAGGGCTCTGACCGTACCAATCTCTCCACTGGCTATTATCTCTTGCACACGTCTGTGCTTTGGATGGTATCGATACATAATGGCTTCTGCAAATAGTACGCCGTGCTGTTGACATACCTCAATCATTTCCGCCGCTTCATCTGAATTCAGAGCAGCCGGTTTCTCACATAATACATGTTTTCCAGCCTGAGCAGCCTTAATCGTCCACTCCTTATGCATATGGTTCGGCAGAGGAATATACACAGCTTCAATATCCGGGTCCGCAATGAGTTCATCATAGCTGCCATACGCTCTGGCAATGTCGAGTTCATTCGCAAGAGCTTCCGCCTTCTCCTTGCTGCGGCTGGCTATCGCCAAGACCTCACCACGTTCGGATTGTTGAATCGCCGGAATGACTGCATTTTTCGCGATTGTGGATGTACCAAGTACTCCCCACTGTAAGTGTCTGTCCATGCTTATCTTCCTTTCACTCCGTAATTGTCCTCTTCTGCCTTGTGTAACATGCCGAGACAACGATCGAGATCGGCCTTAACCTGTTTTTTATATAATTCAGCTTTCTCCGCACCATCATCCGTGAAGTGATATAAAACGATTTCCTGAAAATCGACTTTGGGATCACTGCCCTTCAGCTTCTTTGTCCGATAAAAGACACCCTGTTGAACCAATTCATGCAGCGCCCGGTATATCTCGCTCTGGGGTGGTACATAACCGTAGGCTTTGAATTCCTGCTTCATTGCCTCCAGCATTTCATAGCCGTATCCCCTATGCTGTTCAACCATCGTAATCAGATACAGCTTAATAAATGCCCGCTGCGCAATCATAAAAGCCACGTTCATTTCCCTCCTGTCAGCTCTATATATCTAGTATTATAAAACTTATGTTCCCCTTCTGCCATCTTTATCCGTCCTTCTCCCTTTAATCCATGGGCGTTGGAAGGCAAGAAGGAGAAATGATGGATAGGCAGAAACGTAAGGTAGAGCGAGATTTGAAGTTTTCTGTTATGAATTTTTCAGGTAATGAAATTTTAAAATTTATTTCAAAAGTGTTCGTCGTGGTATTGGCGTCACTTTTTTTTCAGGTTACTGCCTTCATTTTTATCGGTCCTCTTTATCGGCCTTCAACTCACTGTTGTTCTGAATTTTTCATATAATGATGTATTCACCTGTTAATCAGGTTTGGACTTCGGTACAGTTCCCACAATCCACTTGCCCCAGCTTACGCGAGAGATGAGCCATGTGAGTACGCAGGATAACGTAAGCGCCAGCAGCCAGGTGATGATCATGCGCACTACGGGGTTTAAACCCAATGCCACATAAAACTGTTCATCCGGAATGTAGCTGTAGCGCAACATCAGCATGTGCATCAGGTAGCCCCCGTACGAAACCCCGCCAATCCACGCCAGCAATCGTGTTACTCTGATATTGTGGAGCTTGCCAGCCAGCTGGTACATCACCATGATGGAAGCAATGAGGAATAAGATCATATCCGGCCGGATGAGACTGACGGTATAGAATGTAATCTGTATGCCCTCCGGCTTCTGGAACTCTTGCATTAACTTATATATAAACCGAAGACCAAGGACTATAAACACGGTCCAATATCCCCAGCGCAAACGTTGAATCCACTCATTCCAGCGTTGAACCGATAGCCCGGCTGCCGCACCAAGCACAAAATAAAAAAAGAAATACAGAAAATTTCGATCGGCATAGGTTGTAAAGGCATCGGTCAGCACCGGGACATTCAACCATTCCATGAACCTGGCGATATTTCGCAATTGATCCGCGAGCACAAGGTACACCACACCGGAAATCAGAAGAGCTATTGTGCGCCCCTTCGCCTCATATCGGTTATAGACATAACGGATTGCCCGCAAAAACAGGGGAAACAACAGATAAAACTGAATAAGCATAATAATGTACCAAAAATGCGAGGTCGTCTTACCCGTGATTAATTTTAAACCAAGGTCAGGAATATCCTGCCAACCAAATCCGTTCCAGCCGCGAGGCGCGAGTGTGAAGTAGATCAGTGACCAAATAATATAGGGGACGATTACATCGGTTAATCGCTTTTGCATGAAACGTCCATAATGCAACTTGTCTCCTGTATTATAGAAAAGCACCATGCCTGTGATAAAAATAAATAGAGGTACTGCAAATTTGGACAGCATCAGCAGGATGGCGAGCAATACGCCATCTTCCAGTCCCGCTTCTGGGACCAGTGAATAATGTGCTATGGAATGCTGAAGGACGACCGCCGCAAAAGCAATTCCCCTCAGACTCTCGATTTCTGTAATTCGTTCTTTACGAGGCATAACAGACAGCCTCCTTTCTTGGTTTTGCCATGAAAACGACGTACAATGAATCCATATATTGATGAACGGGGTGATTCACATCTCAGATACAGACCAAGACATAACTACCATTGACTCCAAATATGTACAACAGCATCTGGCTAACGAGCGGACCTTTCTGGCCTGGGTTCGTACAGGCATTGCCATGGTTGGCATTGGCTTTCTCGCAGCTGGCTTCGGCTTCAGTTCAACGGCCTATGATCGGATGGCCCATATCGCAGCAATCATCATTGGTATTACTTCCTTAGTCAGCGGCATTCTGATCATCCTGTGTTCTGCAGCCGCTTACCACCGAAAACGCAATCAGATTAATTCACAAACATTCCAGGCATCCACGAAATTAATTCGGTTCCTGACACTGATGTTGCTGGTGATTGGACTGGCCCTGGCCGTATTACTGTATGTATTGTTATTCCCTGCTTGGCAGGTTTAACACCTGAACCTCTGACGTTCATTTATGCATCATACACAGGAACAAAAGCCGGCTTCCTCTAAGGAAACCGGCTGATGACCACCTGATGGTTCACATATATCATTCCAGTTGAAGAATCCTGTCTTTGGTGATCCGATTTATTATAGAAAAGTATTGTTGCCAAGTCGAGCGGCCTTATCCCGAGCTTCCAATCTTTGATTTTCCATATCGAGATCCGTGCGCTCAACCGTAACATCATCCCGATTGACATCGATTCTGTCCCGGTTCACATAACTGTTACTGCTGAACACGTCATAAACATCCGTGTCCCGATCCGTAGAGTCCACGAGTAGCAGGATTTTACCACTTTGCACGTATTCCTCATACTGCCTTGCATCCTCTTCCGGAATGCCGAGACCCACGAGTCCACCTACAAGTCCGCCTGCTCCTGCACCTACAGCTGCACCCGTAAAGGCTGCGGCAATAGGGCCTGCCGCCAGAATAGGACCGATGCCCGGAATCGCCAATGCTCCAATGCCAGCGAGCAATCCAGCTACTCCACCTAGCACTCCGCCTGTTGCCGCACCTGCAGCTACACCTTCGGGTGCTTTTGTACCCGTCTCTTCGCGAATGGCCTTCAGTTCATCCCGATCCTGTGTAACTACCGAGATTTCATCTGAAGTAAATCCTTGCGCTTTCAGTCCCTCGATTGCGGATGATGCCTCACGTTCTGTATTAAACACACCTACGATTTTCTTCTGCATAGTGAATCCCTCCTCATCTAATTGAGTGGTTCGCTATGTTATTACCCGCTTTGTTTTCTTTCAAACGCTTCCACCACAATATCTTATCCTTGAAGGCCTAGGAGGATGGCCGACCATTGATATGCGGCGAGTCACCGCGCTAGGGCCTGCACGTGGTTCGTTAGTGCTCAAGACGCCTAATCTGCCGATCGCATACTCGCCCATTCAGAGCACGTTCAGACCCAACTTCCAGACCGAGGCTGGCAAACACATTCTAGCTAAACTCGTGGTTTAGCTCGGTTAGTAGCAATCGCTTCCAGCGGGTCATCCGGCCAATAATGCTTGGGATAACGACCTTTCAAGTCTTTCTTCACCTCAAAATAAGTCTCCCGCCAAAAGTTCGCCAGATCTCGTGTGACCTGTACAGGCCGCTGCGCCGGGGAAAGCAAGTGTATGGTCAGTGGTACTCGACCACCGCCAATACGCGGGGTCTCCTGCTGTCCAAACATCTCCTGCAGTCTCACCGCGAGCGTAGGATCTTCAGGTCGGCTGTAGTCCACCGGAATACGTGAACCACTAGGCACCTGAATATGTGTAGGCGCTTCACGATCCAATTGCTGTCGCTGTTCCCAGCTCAGTCCGCCGAGCAGCACATCCTGCATCGACAATCTCTTGAGATCCGCAGCAGATCGCATGCCTGTTAGAAAAGGGCTGAGATGTTCTGCCAGTTCTTCGGTCAGATGATCTTCGATGAGATCAGGCCATTCTGGCAAATGATGATGTAAAAAGCGCATCCTGTCCGCCAGCTGTCGTGATGATTTTGTCCAAGGCAAACAATCCAGCCCTTCGATACGTATTCCCGAGAGTAATGCTTCGAGCACCTGATCTTCGGGTGGCTGTGCAATGCC